>JBBSDI010000186.1:0-7204 GCA_038249585.1 Lysobacterales bacterium
CTGCAACCTTGGCTACTGCCGCGACTCCGGTCGCTGCCATGGCAGCTCCCACAAGTGCTGCCATCGCCAGCCGCTGAACCTGTGGGAGCCGGCATGCCGGCGACGGCAACCTCCGCTACTGGCGCGACCTCGGTCGCTGCCATGGCAACTCCCACAAATGCTGCCATTGCCAATCATGCAAACTGTGGGAGTCGGCATGACGGCGACTGTAACCTGAGCTACACCTAGCCCGCCACCCGCTTGACCTCGATCACATTCGGCAGCGACTGGATGCGGTGCAGCAGCACCGAGAGCTGGCCGAAGTCGTCGACCCGGATCGCGAAACTGAGGTCGGCCTCGCCAGAGGCCGGATCGGTGCGCGTGCTGGCCGCCAGCACCGAGATGTCGGCGTTGGTGATCGCGGCACTGACATCTTTAAGCAAACCTTTGCGGTCGTACGCGCGCACGCGGATGTTGACCTCGTAACCGCGCGCCTCGCGCTGGCCCCACTCGACCTGTACCAGGCGATCCGGTGAGCGCGCGACCAGTGCCTCCAGGCTGCGGCAGTCGCGGCGATGGATGCTCACCCCGCGGCCGCGGGTGAGGAAACCGAGCACCGCATCGCCGGGCAACGGTTGGCAGCAACGTGCCAGCGTGTACAGCAGATTGCCCACGCCCTGGATCGCCACCCCGCCGGTATTGCCACCGCGCGCGCGCGGCGGATCGGCGCTGGCCAGCGGGCGCGCGGGCTTGGGCGCTTCCGGCTGCTGCATCTCGTGCAACACGCGCGCGACCTGGCCGGGCGTGATCTCGCCCACGCCGAGTGCTACCAGCAGCTCGTCGACGGTCTGCAGCTGGAACTTCGGCGGCAGCTGGTCGAGCGCGGTCGCGGCCAGTGCGACGCGCTTGAGCTCGCGCTCGAGGATCTCGCGTCCGGCGACCACATTGCGTTGGTGGTCGGCCTGGCGGAACCATGCGCGCACTTTTTCGCGCGCGCGAGGCGAACTGAGAAACCCGCTGTTGGTCGTGATCCAGTCGCGCCGCGGCTCGGACACCTTGCCGACCAGGATCTCGATGGTGTCGCCACTGGCCGGCCGGTGGCCCAGTGGCACGATGCGGCCGTTGACCTTGGCGCCGCGACAGCGATGACCGACCTCGGTATGTACGTGATAGGCGAAATCGAGCACCGTGCCGCCGGCCGGCAGATCGATCACCTTGCCCTGCGGGGTGAGCGCATACACGCGGTCGTCGACGATCTCGGTGGCCGCAGCACTGCCCATGAACTGCGCATCGTCGTCGGCATCGCTGCGCGCATCCAGCAGTGCGCGCATCGCCGCGATCTTGCGCTCGAAGGCGGCATCGGCGGCACCGCCTTCCTTGTAGCGCCAGTGCGCGGCCACCCCGAGCTCGGCGTGTGCATGCATGTCATGGGTGCGGATCTGCACCTCCAGCGTCTTGTCCTCGGGCCCGGTGACTGCGGTATGCAGCGAGCGGTAGTCGTTGCCCTTGGGCCGCGCGATGTAGTCGTCGAACTCGCCCGGCACATGCGGCCACAGGGTGTGCACCACGCCGAGGGCGGCGTAACAGGTCGGCACGTCGGCGACCAGCACGCGCAGCGCGCGGATGTCGTACAGATTGCCGATGTCGTCGTGCTTGCGTTGCAGCTTCTTCCAGATCGAGAAGATGTGCTTGGGCCGGCCGGCCAGTTCCGCCTGCACGCCGGCGGCCGCGAGCGCCTCGGAGAGCTGGCGCTGGCATTCACTGATGTAGCGCTCGCGATCGCCGCGGCGCTCGTCGAGCAGCTTGGCGATCCGCCGATAGGTGTCCGGCTGCAGGAAGCGGAAGGCCAGGTCCTCCAGCTCCCACTTCAGCTGCCACACGCCGAGCCGGTTGGCCAGCGGTGCGTGGATGTCGGCCGCCAGATCGGCCAGCTCGCGGCGGGTGGCAGCATCGCTGCGTGCGGCCAGCCGCATGCGGGCAAGATGGCGGGCGAGCAGGATGAACACCACGCGCAGGTCGCGAACGATCGCCAGCAGCAGGCGCCGCAGGCCTTCCGCGCCGCCCTGGCGCTTGCGATGCAGGTCCCAGACTTTCTCCGCGCCGCGCTGGCCCTCGACCAGCGCACCGGAACGGCCGCCGGGCAGGGATTCGGGCGGCAGCTGTACGGCGTAGGCGATGGTCGCGGCCAGCGAATCGGCATCCACCGCCAGGGCGTCGAGAATCTTAAGTGTGGCGACCAGTTCACCGGCGTCCGGCGCCAGTTGCAGCGCGGCGTCCAGCACCGCGGCCAGCCCCGCCGGCTCCGGCCGCCGGGCACGGCGCTGCGCGCGCCATTGCGCAAGGCTGATCGGCAACTCGGGCTGCTGCGCTTTCACCCCTGCATCTTACTGAGCCGACCGCGCGCCGGGCTCAGGCTACAATCGGTACTTGAAGTCCGCAGCGCCGCCTGTGGGCGGTTCATCCACCGAGGCCACCATGCGTCCAATCCCCGCCATTGCCGTTGCCTGCGCCGTACTGTTCGCCGGCGTCAACCATGCCGCCGAGTTCTCGACCCTGGAAGAGCGGATGTCCGAGCAGGAGTTCCGTGCAGCGGGCCTCGACCAGCTCAGCGCCGAGGAGCTGGCCACCCTCAACACGTGGCTGGCCAAGCGCAACCTCAGCACCCTGCGCGCGCCCAGCGGCGGCACCCAGGGTTTCCGCTCCGGCGGCCTGCTCGGTGACGACGGCGATCGCAGCGATGTTTCCAGCATCGCCACCAGCAACCTCGACGAGATCAAGACCGGCAGCACCATCGCGCTGGAAAACGGCCAGGTGTGGAAGATCACCGAGGGCAGCCTGAGCATCAGCGGGAGCCTCGCGGGCAAGCGCATCACCGTGGAGGCGGCGGCACTCGGCTCGTGGCTGCTCAAGGTCGAGGGCTACAACCGCTCGCTGCGCGCGACCCGCATACGCTGATCCGCAGCGGCGCACTCAGGCCCCGCCCTGCAGCGCGTCGAGCATCTTGCGCAGCCGCTTGTCGGACACCGCCTCACGGGTCTTGAGCTCCTGCGCGAACTGCTGCACGCGAAACTCCTCGATTGCCCAGCGCAGGCGGTCGAGTGCGGCAGCCCGCGCGGGCGTGTCGCTGTTTGCGCGCTGCACGGCCAGCGCGTCGATGAACTCGCGCACCTCGATCATGCGCAGCTGATCCTTGCGCGGATCGAGGTTAAGTCGCTGCGCGCGCAGCGCCATCGCCTTGAGATAGCGCGGCATATCGGTGAGTCGATCCAGCGCCAGTTCGCGCGCAAAGCCGGGGTGGATCAAACCGGCCAGTTGCTCACGCAGGTCGTCGTAGTTGGCCTTGGCGAAACCCAGCAGCGGCGGGTTGAGCTGCGGCACCAGTGCGGCATAGGCCTTGAGGATCTCCTCGACCACGTCGAGGCGGCGCACGATGGTCGGCCCCAGCTGCCTGGAGGTCGCGCTCGACAGTGCCTCGAAAGCGGACTTGCTGCGCACGCCGACCAGACGCCCGCGCACCAGATCGTCGAAGGCCGCATCGACGACATCCTCGCGCAGGCGATCGGGCGAGTCGACCGCGACGTAGGCGATCGCGACCTTGGGCGACAGCGGCGCGTTCTTGCGCGCGCCCTTGAGCTTGTCGGCAAGCGCGATCCGCAGCAGGCGCCGCACGCCCTCGGCGTGCGCCGTATCGGCCTCGTCGCGCTGCTCGAATACGCAGATCGCCACGCTGGCACCAGCGTCGAGGAGGGCCGGAAACGCGGCAAGCCCGGTATCGGTGGCGATCGATTCGGGAAGCTCGTCGAAGTCCCACTGGGTGATGCCGTCGCGTGCAATTGCGGTGGCGGTTTGTCGCGCAAACTGTGCGCGCGCGCGGATGCCGTGCTGGGCGCGCAGCGTTTCCAGATCGCGCGACTCGGCAAGCACCGCGCCGTGCTCGTCGAGCAGCCGCACATTGAAGCGCAGGTGCAGCGGCAGCTCGCTCTGATCCCAATCGGATATCGCCAGCTCCACGCCGGTGATGCGGCCCAGATGCGCGGTCAGGGCGGCGAGCAACGCGCCATGCGGCTCGCCCGCATCGCGCACCGACTCGACGAAGGCGCGCGCGAAATCCGGCGCCGGCACGAAATTGCGGCGCAGCGATTTGGGCAGCGCGCGGATCAGCTCGGCGACTTTTTCGGTCAGTAGTCCTGGCACCAGCCACTGCAGACGCGTCGCCGGCACTGCATTGAGCAGCGCCAGCGGCAGCACCAGGGTAACGCCATCGGCCGGATGCTTGGGCTCGAAGCGATAGTCCAGTTGCACCGCATGGCTGCCGATGCGCAGCTGCTTGGGGAAGGCGCGCTCCGGTGCGGCTTCGGCGACCAGTACGTCATCGAGCGACCACTCCAGATCGCCGCGGCGCTCGCCATCGAGCGTCTTGTACCAGCTGTCCAGACCCACGCTGCTGCACACTTGCGGCGGTATCCGCGCCTGCAGCCACGCGCAAAGGTCTGCTTCGTCCTTGAGCAGTCCGTGGCGGCGCCGTTTGGCCTCTTCGGTGCGCGCGGCCTCGAGCACTGCGAGGTTGCGCGCCACGAAGCCCGCGCGGCAGTCGATCTCGCCCGGCAGCAGGGCCTCGCGCACGAATACCGCGTGCGCTGCCAGCGGATCGATGCGCTCGAAAGACACCCGCCGCCGCTCGACGATCACCAGGCCGAGCAGACTTACGCTCTCGAAACCGAGCACGCGGCCCTGGCTGCGCGCCCAGTGCGGATCGAAGTGGCGCTTTTTCACCAGATGCGCGGCCTGCTGCTCGACCCATGCGGTATCGACCTCGGCATTGGTCAGTGCATACAGCCGCTGGGTATCGAGCAAGGTCGCCGAAAGCAGCCACGCGGGCGGCTTTTTCGCCAGCGCGGAGCCGGGAAAGATGGCGTACTTGCGCCCGCGGGTGCCGGCGTACTCGCGCTTCTCGTCGCGACGCCCCACGTTGGCAGGAATCCCGGACAGCAGGGCGCGGTGCAGGGCCTCGTAAGCCGGCCGCGAGAGCGACGAAGCACCGGCATCAGCGTCGAGTTTTCGGCGCGGATCGTCAGGGGTTTGTGCAGCTGGAGTCGACTCTGAGCTGTGCTTGTCGAGCTCCCAGCCGAGTTCAGCGCACTGCAGCAGCAGCTGTCGATGCAGCTCGCGCCACTCGCGCAGGCGCAGGAACGACAGGAACCGCGTGTTGCACCAGTCGCGCAGTTTCGACTGCGTGAGGTCCTCGTGCGCGATGCGATAGTCGTCCCACAGGTTCAGGATTCCGACGAAATCGCTGCGCGCATCGGCATGGTGGGCGTGCGCGGCGTCGGCCATCTCGCGCGCATCGGCCGGGCGCTCGCGCGGATCCTGGATCGACAGGAATGCCGTGATCACGGTGACATCGCGCAGGCAGCCCAGGCGCTGCGCCTCGATCAGCATGCGCGAGAGTTTGACGTCGATCGGCAGGCGCGCCATCACGCGGCCGGTGTCGGTGAGACCGCGCTTGTCGGCGCTGATCGCGCCGAGCTCCAGCAACTGCTGGTAGCCGTCGGCGACCGCGCGCGGCTCCGGTGGATCGAGGAACGGAAAGTCCTCGATGGCGCCGAGCTTCAAGCTCAACAGGCGCAGGATCACCCCGGCGAGCGAGGAGCGCAGCAGCTCCGGATCGGTAAAGCGCGCACGCCGCGCGAAGTCGGTCTCGTCGTAGAGTCGATAGCAGATGCCGGGCCCGATGCGCCCGCAGCGGCCCTTGCGCTGGTCGGCCGATGCCTGCGACACCGGCTCGATATGCAGCCGCTGCACCTTGTGCCGGTGCGACCAGCGGTTCACGCGCGCATTGCCGGGATCGACCACGTAGCGGATGCGCGGCACCGTCAGCGAGGTCTCGGCCACGTTGGTGGCGAGCACGATGCGACGCTTGGGCCCGGGATTGAACACGCGGTCCTGGTCGCGCACGGTCAGGCGCGCGTACAGCGGCAGTACCTCGGTCTCGCGATAGCGGCGGCGCTCCAGCGCCAGATGCGCATCGCGGATCTCGCGCTCGCCGGGCAGGAACACCAGCACATCGCCGAGCGGATCCTCGCCGGTGATCTCGTCGATCGCCGCGACAATCGGATCGATCTCGGCACCGCCACCGCCGCGGGCCGCCGACTCGGACCCGCGCTTGCGCGCTGGCGGCGCGCTGGGGCTACCGGCGGCGGACGGGCCTTTGACTGCGGCTGGCTCAGGCGCATCGTCCTGCGCCGGCCGCCAGCGCACCTCGACCGGAAATGCACGGCCCTCGACACTCACCACCGGCGCGCCGTCGAAGTGCTGCGCGAAGCGCTCGGTATCGATGGTGGCCGAGGTGACGATCACCTTCAGATCGCGCCGCTTGAGCAGCAACCGCTTCAGATACCCGAGCAGGAAATCGACGTTGAGGCTGCGCTCGTGCGCCTCGTCGATGATCAGGGTGTCGTAGCGCGACAGGAATCCATCGCCCTGGGTTTCGGCAAGCAGGATGCCGTCGGTCATGAACTTGATCAGTGCGCCCTCGCCGACCTGCTCGGTAAAGCGCACCTGCCAGCCAACCAGACCGCCGACCTGTGTGCCCAGTTCGTCGGCGACCCGCCGCGCGACCGCACGCGCGGCGATCCGGCGCGGCTGGGTGCAGCCGATCAAGCCGCTCACGCCGCGACCGGCCGCAAGGCACAACTTGGGCAACTGGGTGGTCTTGCCGGAGCCGGTTTCGCCGGCGATCACCACCACCGGATGGCGGCGGATCAATTCGACGATGCGCTCGCCTTCGCGCGCGATCGGCAACGATTCGTCGAGGCTGATCGGCGGCACGCTGGCCGCACGCGCTGCGCGCTTCGCGCTGGATGCCGCGTGCGCGGCCTGCCATGCAAGCCGGCGCGGATCGCCGGCCGGCACCGCCTCGCGATCGAGCCTGGCAAGCTGCCCGTGCAGGCGGCCGAAATCGGCGCTGAGCACGTCGGCATGGCGCAAGTGCGCGCGCGGTACGTTCACGGATGCGTTCACTGGACTGAGTTGGGGATCAACGCGGCTTGCGCAACCCGCGCCCGCCGGGCCGGATCGGGCCGCGCGAATTCACATGCGCGGATATCGGGCGTAGTCTAATGGGCTCGGAACGGATGAAGGAGCAGATCATGGGCGAGATCAACATCGGAATGTCGAAAAAATCCCGCAAGCAGATCGCGGACGGCCTGTCGCATCTGTTGGCCGA
>JBBSDI010000187.1:0-7200 GCA_038249585.1 Lysobacterales bacterium
ATTCGCCAGCACCTTGCCCAAGAGCGCGCACTCGGTAGCCCGCGTTTCCAACAGATGGTGGAAAAGACGCTCGGGCGGCCCGTGTCGCTGCGGGCGCGAGGCCGACCGGCGCGACTGAGTCCGGCTTAATTGCCTCCGTCCGCTTTAGGCGGTCCCCTTTAGGCGACCTGCATCCATTGCGGCGGCTCGGTGCGGATCGTGGCGAGCATCGAAGACCCGCCGCGATCCGCGCCATACTGGCCCACTTCGCAAAGCATGGCGCACTGGAAACGGCGCACTACCGGCCCGGGCCCGGGACCGCCGGCCGCGGCGGCGTGACGGCCCAGAGGCCACGAAGCCTGTCCTTAAGCGCCGTCGAATGGCGCCTATCGAGGACAGCCATCATTTGCGCGGGCCTACCGCCTACTTTGGGCCGCTTAGCCGTTCATGTGCTGCCGGCCTTGGAGGCCACGCTGCGATGGACTGGTTGGCAGCACACAATGGCTGACCCACACTACCGCAATCGGGCGGCCGGCCGGCGAATGATGGCTGTCCCGCACTGCGGGTCCCGCACTGCGGCCCTCCCGCACTGCGGCCCCGCATTGCGGTCGGTGATGTGTTCACGGTGTTTCGAACCCATTGCGATACAGCGCGTCGGGCGGCGGCGGCGTACTGCCGGTGTCGAATGTGTTGCCCGATGAAAGCCGCACGGGCACCACGATTGCCTGCTCGGGATAGCCGACGGCAGTGATCGTGAGCGTCGCGTCGCGCGACGTTCCGGCAACCATCCCCGAGGGATCCGCCGTGAGCATGACGGTGGACGGCGCAATGCCGCTCGTGGTGTTCGGGACCAGCCACGACGCGCCGCTCGCGACCGTGAATGCGAGCGTCCCGCTGCCGCGATTGCCGATGTCGAGCGACGCCGACTGCGGCGTCGTCGAGCCTGCGGCGACATGCCAGCCTACTTGCGTCGGCCCGGCAGTGAGCGTCGGGCCGGGCGTCGAGAGATCCGCGTCGACGGACAGCGATACGGTCGCCTGTGTCGTGAGCCCGGCCGCGTTCGTGCCCGTGAGCGTGACGGTGCTCGTGCCGGCCGGCAGGTCGGCGACGGTGATGCGCGGGCCCGTGCCGAGCGCGCGCGCGCCAGTTGTCCAGGCGAGGCGTGCACCAGCGAGCCTGCCATCTTGGAGATCGCGCGCCTCGCCCTCGAAGTTGACCGATTGGCCGAGGTGCACGCGCGCACCAGGGCCGGGCGCGAGGATCCTCACGCTCGGCGCCCGGGTCGCGAGCACCACCGGCGCGGTCTCCGCCCGCGCCGTGTGCGTGCCGTCGCTCGCGACGACGCGGAAGCGGACGCTGCCGCCACCGATGCGTGTCGTGTCCAGCTGCACGTTCGTGCCCGTGCGATCGACCAGCAACGGTTGCAATTCTGGACGCCCGTCGCGCGCGACGAGCACGTCGTAGCGCAACGTATCGCCGTCCGGATCGCTCGCCGTCCAGCTCAACGTGACGGGCCCTGCGGAACCTGATGGAAGCTGCGCTATCACGGCGCCCACCTGCGGCGCGGCGGCGCTGATCGCGCGCTGCGCGAGCACGGCATCCGCATTTGCGGTGTCGACGATCTGCAGCACTCGCGTGCCCCCTACCCATGGCACGACGTGTGCGAACGACGCGGGTCCGCCTTCGGCCGTGGTGCCGGCGCCCGCCGATGCTGGCGCGAACGGGTAATCGGCGAGCACGTTGCCGCCGGCAGCGCGCAGGCGGATGCGCAGCGCCCCTGCCGGGCGTGGCGGGATGCCGAATGCGAGGGCGATGCGACGAAGGTCGTTGATCCCGGCGCGCGAGCCGTCGCGCGCTACTTGCCCCGCGACCACCAGCCAGTCGCCGGGTTGCGGCGGCACGGCCGCTTCGCGCGCGAGCGTGATGTTTGGATGCAGCGCCATGAGGCTGGCGCGTAACGCGCGCTGTGTGTAGTCGCTGATCCACGTCGTGGGACCGCAATAGCCCATGATGTCGAAGCTCGTGGCCGGTGGCAGGAAGCGCATCGGCTTTCCGAGCAAGGCATCACCGCCATCGAATCCGGCGAAGGCGGTCTGCGGGTCGGCGAGCGGTGGTGCGATGAACGAAAAGAAATAGGGATAAGCGGGATCAGATGCGCTGTGCCCGCATGCCGAAGCACCCTCGACCGGATGCCGGCGCCCGAGGAAATGGCCGATCTCGTGCGCCGCGTAATCTTCGTCGTTCGCGGGGCCTGCGCCGATGCCTTGCTCACAGCAAGCGCCACGCGTGAGCTTCCCGCGCGGGTGTTGCGGGATCAGGCCATAGGCCATGTCGTAGCCGTCGATAAAACCTGTGTCCGCCTGCAGCACCGCGAGCTTGCCAACCACGTATTCGAAGGCGCACAGGTTACGGTCGGCTTCATCGAACCCATCGACGCAGCCCGGGTCTGTGCGATCCACCCAGCTACCCAGGCCCTCGTAGTAGAGGTCCAGGTCGGGCGCCGGCAGCAGCTCTGACATTGGAAATGTGCGCCTTAGCCAGGATTCGCTGATGTCCTGCTCGGACTTCGTCGCGCGCGCATCGCCGTCCGGAGAAGGAATGCCCGGCAGCGTGTAGCCGATCCGCACGAATACCGGTGCCAGGAAGGTGTACACGGTGAAATCGAAGGCGGGTCCATCTGCGACGACCGCGCGACAACTCGCGACCGGTGGGCCCTCCGGCTCGCTGAGCGTCGCGTGCAGCCGCAGGCTCCTGTATACCGTCCACTCAGACGGCAGCTCGAACAAGAACGAGTCGTCCATGATCCCGCGCTTCGGCGCCGGGTTCACGGTGATGCGCGGACCGCCGTCGTTCGCAGGCGCGATAGGTCCGATCGGCACCGTGACAAAGTTGTTACCGCCATCGAAATAGCCGCCGAGCCCGCTGAGCGTCGCCGTGACGCCGGGGAACGCCACCGTGTCGGACTTCACGTGAACGCGCGCGTATGTCCGCCTCGCCTTCACCAGCGGCATGGAGTTGGCCGTGTCCTGGATGCCCTGTGTTACCTCGATCGCGGTGACGCGGATCGGCGACGCTGCCGGTGGCGGGCCCGGCGGGATGGCCGGTCCGGGGGCGATCTCGATGCCGTACGGAGCAATGCCGACTGTCACTTGGGTGACCGGCTCGTAGCAACGCGTGCCGAGCACCTGAACGAAGTCAGGAAAGAACCCGACGTACACGCGTTCGCCCGTAGGTCCGACCGCGATGCCAGCGGGATTGTCTGGCACCCGGACGGTGCGCACCACCGTGTTGCCGGCAGTCTCGATCACCGACACCGATGCTGCGCCGTTGTTGCTCACGTAAAGGAGCGTACCGGCCGGGTCGAGCGCGATGCGGAAGGGCGACACGCCCACGGACACGGTCGCGATCACGATATTGCTCGTCGCGTCGATCACCGTGATGGAGTTCACGAAGTTGTTCACTACGTAAACGCGCGTGCCGTCCGGGCTGACTACAGGCGCGCGGGCGCCCGCGCCCGCGGGAATGGTAGCAAGCACGCTGAACGTCGCGACGTCGAGCACGGTGACCGTGCCGGCTGACGCAGCGACGTACATCCGCGTGCCGGCGCGGTTCAGCGCAAACGTGTCGCCCGGTACCGGCCGGGTCTGGGTCACAGTGTTGGTTGCCGCGTCGATTGTCGCGATGGCGTGGCTTGAATATCCGATCAGCGCGAAGACAAGCGTGCCGTCCGGATTGACCGCGACATCGTTGGCCGGGAGCGCAAGCGGAACGGAGGCAACCACAGTGTTGCTTGCCGTATTGATGACCGAGATCGCAGCGGTTGCCACGTTTGCCACGTAGACGCGCGTGCCTGCCGGATTGATCGCCGCGTCGATGGGGGAATCGCCCACCGGGATGGTCGCGACCATCGCGTTGTTCGCGAGGTCGAGCACCGACACGCTGTCGGAGCCTATGTTCGCCACGTATGCGAATGGCGCGGCATACACGCGCGCTACGCTTGCCGCGAGCAGCACTGCGAGGGATGCGAGTTTCGTTGAAGTGCGCCCGAAACGGCGGCAGGATGAATGCGGTGCCATCATGGTGATCCCCGGTGCTAAAGCGCCAATGTGCCCATTCCCGTCAATGAATCCGCCATTGGCGAGTTCAGCCTGCGACCCATTCGGGATTTTTCCGAACAGACGACACCCGGACCTTTGCCACATGTGCGGAACCAGATACCGGTCCTCCTTGATAAACACGACGCGACGAAAAAAGCGGACGTGGTTGGATTCCGGCAATAGAAAGCACCGATCGTCCGCCGGCACACCAATGTCGAGGACCAAGCCGCCGCCACTGGTCGGCGAACGAGGGCGATCGAGGGCGAACGAGGACAGCGAACGAGTACCGGCACGAATCCGACCTGGTGACCGCTGTCTTGGCGACCGCGATAGACGGTCGCGACATGCCCTACAAAACCGAGGCGGCGCGGCGGCGCCCGGATGCCGCCGGGGTTCGTAGGGTGGGTCGTCCCGACCCACCGTACTTCGGCTCGCATTCTGCAGCCAACGACGAAGACAACCATCATTCTGGGTACGTTGCAGTGCCTGTCCCGGTGTGGTCTGTTGCCCAGTGATCGGTGGGAAACGAACAGCACTGGTGATCTTGGTGCCCGACGTTCGAAGCCAGCAAAGGTCAGCTCTTGCGCAGAACGCGCCGCAGCTGTCGAACAGCGTCGGACGCAGCATCCATCACGTCTCGCGACAGCGCTTCACTACCTGAGCCAGTTAGCCCTCCTGGCGAAAACATCACGCCCAGCGCAGCGTGGCACGCGTCCGCTGCGCCCCGCAAAGCCGAAATCCCACGCCCGGAACCCCGATCCGCGCCCAAGCAGCACCCAGGCCGGACCTTGTGCGACCGCCGCCTACCCGGCAGACTGCCCGGAAAGGGCGTTTGAAGTTGTTATACGCTATCGCTACCATCGGCAGCTAACGAGGCAGGGACGGCATGAAATCTCAACGAATTGGACCCAAAGCAGGGCTGTACAGGTTGGTTTGCGCGCTGCTAGTGACTTTTGCCTGCACGCCCGCCTTCGCCCAGCTGGCCGAACGCATTTATAGGGACGGCTTCGAAGTCGTGATCCCTCGCCTCAACGACACCGGCCAAGATTGGTGCGCCAGCGCCACTGTTCGCAATTTAACCTGTCCGTAATCCGGCTTCCCACGCCAAGACGGCGACTTTGGCCGCGATGCCTTAGCCCGCGCGGGCCAGCTGATCAAAATCGGCGGCGGCGACGCGGGTTTTGACTTTACCAAGATCAGCAACAGCGGTCAGCCTTTGCCGGCAACTGCCCAATTGGGTACCGGCGCAAATAATTGGGGTTGTACGCGCGACAATCTCACCGGCTTGCTGTGGGAAGTGAAGTTCCCCGATGCAGCCAGCCTGCGGCACCGAAACCACACCTACACCTGGTACAGCACCGATGGCAGCATCAATGGCGGCAATCCGGGTAACGTCGGTATCGCCGGCAGCTGTAGCAGCACGTTAAGCCTGTGCAATACCCAAGCGTTCGTTGCGGCGGTCAATGCCCAGGGCTTGTGTGGCTTCGACGATTGGCGCATGCCCGATCAGGGCCAGCTGTTTGGCATCGTTAGCCAGGGGCGAACCAATCCGGCAATTGACCCTTTCTATTTCCCGAACACGTTAACCTCTTTTTATTGGACTGGGCGCACTCAAGCCGGCGACGCGTCCAATGCCTGGGGCGTCACCTTCGACAACGGCTTCCTCCCCGGCGGCGCCAAGTCCGTCACCTTCCACGTTCGTTTGGTGCGAGGCGGAGAGTGACTCGGATTTTGAACTTTTGAGCATGGCCCGGCACACGCAATTACCGCTGGGGCGCGATGCCTTTGAGCTGTCGGTGCAGATCGAGCGCGCCGTGCAGCGCTTTTCGCGTTACCAAGAATACGCCCTGCGTGCGGATTTGCGCAGCAGCACGCGCCTGCTTTTTCGCGCCGTCACGCTGGCGGCGCGCAAAGATGCGATTGCGCTGCACGCCGGGCGTGAGGTGATTTTAGTGGCCGAACTCATCGATGCGACCAGCGCGCTGCCCGCGTTATCACCCAAATCTATCGCCCACCCCTGGAGGTACCCGCATGTTCCGCATCGCCTTAGTGCTTACCGCCACGCTCCTTTTTGCAGCCTCAGCTTACGCCCAGCAGGCGTGCCCCAGCGGCAACCCGCGCAACGCGCCCGACAGCCGTTACAGCGTGCAGGCCGACGGCACCGTGCGCGACTTGCAAACCAGTTTGATTTGGCAGCGCTGCAGCCAAGGGCAAGCAGGCAGCAGCTGCAGCGGCACCGGCAGCACACATACCTGGGCGCAGGCGCTGCTGCTGGCCAGTAACAGCAGCTTTGCCGGCCAAAGCGACTGGCGCCTGCCCAGCAGCAAAGAGCTGCAAACGCTGCCGGAATACGGCTGTAACAATCCCAGCATCAATCTCAACGTGTTTCTAAACACCCCGAGCAATTGGTTTTGGTCCTCGACGACTTCCGCCGGCGGCACGTCCGTTGCCTGGTGCCTCAACTTCGGCAGCGGCATCCTCGGCAGCAGCGCCAAGGTCGACAATTTCCGCGTTCGTTTGGTGCGAGGCGGACAGTGATTGGATTTTGGAGTTTTGGCGCAGACCAGGACAGCCGCAGACCAGGACAGCCATCATTCGCTCGGGTGGGACGCCACCACTGGGCCGCTTGGCGTCGAGGTGCTGTCGGTCGTGGAGGCGATGCTGCGGTTGGGCGGTTGGCCGGCGAATGATGGCTGTCCCGAACTGCCGCTCGCGAGCAATCGAGGGCGGCCACGAATCGTGCGCGAATCGTGCGCCGCAGAATCGCGGGAATCGTGCCTGTCCCGGATTTCCTTCCCGGATTTCCTGTCCCGGATTTCCGCCGGAATCGTGCCTGTCCCGGATTGCCTCATGTCCCGGATTGCCTCATCTGGTTGCACTCGAAGGTCGCGCACGCCTCGGATCGGAACTGGATGTGCGCAGCATTCTGTCGCTCTAGCGCGCTACTGCAGCTAGCCAGTGGCGGTGGGAAGCGCTCGCTGATTTCCCGCTAGGGTGTGTCGCTGCGACCCATGTCGACCACGATGCTCAACCGATCCGATGCGATCAACGACGGGTCCGGGTCGGCAAGAACCAGCATGCAGAACCCGCCGGCATCGCGGGCACTCACCGGCTTTCCCTGCGC
>JBBSDI010000188.1:0-7196 GCA_038249585.1 Lysobacterales bacterium
GCGGGAATCCAGCGCTAGTCTACAAACACTCGCAGCCAGGACTGCTGCTTTGCGCCTTCGGGCAAGCTTGCCCCCTTGACTTGGGGATCGCCATCCGCAAAATCCGCACATCATGATCGCGACGTCGAAACCGATGACCCGCTGGCGCGCGGCCGGCATCCACCTGCTGCTCAGCGCCGTGCTGGCGAGCGCCGTCGCCGCATTGCTGTTCTTCGTGTGGTATCCAGGCCCGCTGTATGAGGCCGGCGGCGGTGAGCGACTGACCTTCGTGCTGATCGCGATCGACGTGGTCGTCGGTCCGGTCCTGACGCTGCTCGTGTTCAAGGCCGGAAAACGCGGCATGAAGTTCGACCTGGCAGTGATTGCGTTGCTGCAGATTGCGTTTCTCGGCTACGGGCTGTGGGTGATCTCGGCAGCGCGACCGGCATTCGTGGTCTATGTGATCGATCGATTCGTCGCCGTCGGTGCGAACCAGCTTTCGGACGCGCGGCTGGCCGAAGCAGGCCGCCCTGAGTTCGGCCGTCTGTCGTGGACTGGTCCGGTATGGGTCGCAGCAACGGAGCCGAAGGACCGCAAGGAAGCCGATCGTATCCTCGACAGCTTCCTGGCCGGACAAGGCGACCTCGAACGCTTTCCGAAGTTCTATCAGGACTACGCTGAACTGGCGAAAGAAGCGGGCAGGCGATCATTGCCGCTGTCGGAGCTGCGCCAGCGCAAAGACGCCGAAGCGGTGGTGGATGCATTCCTTGCACGTGCCGGCGTGGACGCCGAACAACTCGGGTGGATGCCGCTGGTCGCGCGCAGTCGCGATGTCACGGTCATTGTCCGCCGCGACAGTGGCGAGGTGGTGGAAATCCTGCCGATCAATCCGTGGTGAACGACTGAGAATTCACGGCGTTGCGGCGTCTGGGTGCGTCAAGGTCGGCAGCAACATAAGCCCCAGCTCAGGCGCAAGCGATTCCGCGTAACGGGCGTTGAGGTGTTGCGAGTCGCGGAATGCGAGTTGCCCGCGGCGCCACGCGGCGCAACGTCCGTCGGGACATACCAAAGTGGCCAGTTCAAGGTATCGCGCGCCTGGCACCTCGCCAACGGCGTCGCGTAATGCACGCTCCACTTGTGTGAATGCGACTTGGGCAAACGGCACAGTGCATTCGTCGATCTCAAGGTCTTGCGGGACGTTTTCGCTCCTCCGCATCAGGCATTCCAGCGCATCGAACGGCAACACGGGCGTCGGGCCGAGGACTGCGATGCGTCGCCCCGGTGCTGAAATGCGTCGCAGGAAATCGGCGGTGCCGTCGCGCCAGGCCTCAGAGTCGAACGGATAGCTGCCCGACGATCCCACCACGACAACAGAAGGCGCCGTCGCCCGGATGTACTCGACGGCCGAATCGCGCCACTGCGCGCATTCGGTGTACTCGCGCCGAATTCGTTCGTAATAGAACGGCCGGTCGACCATCGCACACGCGGATTTCGTTAGAACGACAAGGTTCCAGCGCTGCTCAAATAGTACCGATGCAAGCGCCGGAAACCACTGCAGACCCGCGCTGTCGCCGATAACGACCGCCGTCTTTCCGCTATCCCCGCCGACATCGATTTTGCACGGCGTCAGTTTCGCGGAGTGGTACCACTGGTCGCAGCCCGCGGCGTAAATTGGCGGCATCGACACCTGAGCCATGATCGGGTGGACCCGGGCTTCGTCGCCATCGGCCGGCGGACGCGTGAAGCGATGTAATGCGTAGCTGCCCGCGATCAACAACAGTGAAACCAGCACCCCAAGAAGCGCCGTCGTTCTCGGATCGCTTCGCCGATTGCGCCGGATTGGATCCTCTATGGTCTGGAACACCACCCAGGCAACGCCTAATGACGCCGCGACCGCCAGCGCACGCACCCATAAGTCACCAGCGGCGAGAACGGACGCGAACGCTAGTGCGGGCCAGTGCCAGAGGTACCAGCCATAGGAAATCCGACCCAAGGCCGAGGGCACGCGCGACGCCAGCGCCCGTGCTGCAAGACCGCCGCCTCGCGCGCCGCCAATGAGAACCGCGGCGGCGCCAATTGTCGGTGCCAATGCAGCCCAGCCGGGATAGACCGTGTCGCTGCGAATCGAAAACGATGCGGCCAGGATGGCCAGCAACCCTGCACCGCATAACGCAGACGACAGCGCGCCACGAGGCGCCGATTTGGCGTCGGCATAGAGGAATGCCAGTGCTCCAGCAGCGAACTGCCAAGCCCTGACTTGCGGCAGGAAGTAGGCCGCGAGCGGATCGACCGACGAGATGTGCAACGCGTATCCGAATCCGACAATCAATGCGACCGGCAGCAACACCTGCAGCGCGCGTTCGCCACCGGCTGATCGCCACGTCAGCCAAAGCAGCAGCGGCCAAAGCAGGTAGAACTGTTCCTCCACTCCGAGCGACCAGGTATGGAGGAACAGCCCGGTGTCGCGCGCGCTGCCGAAGTAATCAGTTTCCGCGGTGACCTGGAACAGATTGGCCGCCCAGCCAGCCGCCCATGCCGCCTCGAGCGCATGCCGCGCCAGTTCTGTCGGCGACATCACGGCGGCTGCAACTGCAAGGGTCACCACCAGCATGACCACGAAGGCCGGGAGCAAGCGCCGAACGCGGCGTGCGTAGAAGCGCCATGCGTCGATGCGCCCCGTGCCGCGAAGCTCCTCCACCAGAAGTCCGGTAATGAGATAACCGGAGATCACGAAGAAGACGTCGACTCCGATGAAGCCCCCTGCAAGGCCGGGAACTCCAGCGTGTGCAAGCACGACCAGAAGCACCGAGAGACCGCGAAGCCCCTCGATGTCGGATCGGTACTTCATCTCCAGCGCAGCAACCGCGTTTGCGGGCGGGACGGTTCCACGCGCCCATGATCGGCAACTCGCTGCACGCTAGTCAGCCGATCCGTGCCACGATCGCCTTGCCCAGATCCGCCGGCGACTTCACCGTGGTAACTCCTGCAGCTTCCAGCGCTGCGAATTTGCCCGCCGCGGTGCCCTTGCCGCCGGATGCGATGGCGCCCGCATGTCCCATGCGCTTGCCTGCAGGCGCACTGGAGCCGGCAATGAAACTCACCACCGGCTTTTTCACGTGGGCCTTGATGTATTCGGCGGCCTCTTCTTCGGCGCTGCCGCCGATCTCGCCGACCATGATGATGCCTTCGGTCTGCGGGTCGCCCTCGAACAGCTTCAGGCAATCGATGAAGTTCAGCCCGTTGATCGGATCGCCGCCGATGCCGATACAGGTCGACTGGCCAAGGCCTGCGTTGGTGGTCTGGAACACCGCCTCGTAGGTCAGCGTGCCGGATCGCGACACGATGCCTATCTTGCCGGGCTTGTGGATGTGGCCGGGCATGATGCCGATCTTGCACTCGCCCGGCGTGATCACGCCGGGGCAGTTGGGCCCGACCAGCACCACACCGGGCCTGGATTTCAGCACGTTCTTGACCCGCAGCATGTCGAGCACCGGGATGCCTTCGGTGATCGTCACGATCACCTTGATGCCGGCGTCGGCCGCTTCAAGAATCGCGTCGGCCGCGAACGGCGGCGGCACGTAGATCACGGTCGCGTCGGCACCGGTGCCCTGCACGGCAGCCTGCACGGTGTCGAACACCGGTCGATCCAGATGGCGGCTGCCGCCCTTGCCGGGCGTCACGCCACCAACCAGCTGGGTGCCGTATTCGATCATCTGTTCGGAGTGGAAGGTGCCCTGCTGGCCGGTGAAGCCCTGCACGATCAGCTTGGTGTGGCGGTTGACGAGAACGCTCATGGATAGTCCTGTCCGGATTCGTAGGAGTGCGCGCGCATCGGATGCGCGCGCAGGATCAGCCGCGAACGGCGGCCACGGCCTTCGCCGCGGCATCGTTCAGATCGCTGGCCGAGGTGATCTTCAGACCTGAATTGGCCAGCAGTTCGCGGCCCTTCTCCACGTTGGTGCCTTCCAGTCGCACCACCACCGGAATGCTCAGCCCCACTTCCTTGACCGCGGCGATCACGCCCTCGGCGATCATGTCGCAGCGCACGATGCCGCCGAAGATGTTGATCAGGATTGCCTTGACCTTGTCCGAGGACAGGATCAGCTTGAACGCCTGCACCACGCGCTCCTTGTTGGCACCACCGCCGACATCGAGGAAGTTCGCCGGCTCGCCGCCCGCGAGCTTGATCACGTCCATCGTCGCCATCGCCAGACCCGCGCCGTTGACCATGCAGCCGATGTCGCCATCCATCTGCACGTAGTTGACGCCGAAATTGGCCGCCTGCGCTTCGGTCGGGTCTTCCTGGCGGATGTCGCGCATCGCTTCCAGTTTGGGGTGGCGATACAGCGCGTTGTCGTCGGCGTTGACCTTGCCATCGAGCGCCATCAGATCGCCGCCGGCCAGCACCGCCAGCGGATTGAGCTCCACCAGCGACAGATCGTAGGCGTTGAACATGCGGTACAGGCCGCTCATGATCTTGGTCAGCTGACCGGCTTGCCTGGCATTAAGGCCAATGCCGAAGGCGACCTTGCGGCACTGATACGGCTGCAGCCCTTCGACGAAGTCGACGGTCACGATCTGGATCTTCTCCGGCGTATCGCGCGCGACCTGCTCGATGTCGACGCCACCGGCAGCCGATGCGATGAACTGCACCGCCTTGGTTGCGCGGTCGATCAGGATCGACAGGTACAGCTCGTGTTCGATGTCGTTGGCTTCCGAGATCAGCACCTTGTCGATCGGCAGCGCCAGTCCGCCCGACTGGTAGGTCTGCATGCGCGTGCCGAGCATGGTGGCGGCGACCTCGCGGGTCTCATCGGGGGTCTTGGTCAGCTTCACGCCGCCGGCCTTGCCGCGGCCGCCGGCATGGATCTGCGCCTTGACCACCCACTTGCTGCCGCCGAGCGCGATCGCTGCACTGCGCGCTTCATCGGGCGAGGCAGCGACCTGTCCCCTGGGCACGGAAATGCCGAACTCGGCGAACATTTCCTTGGCCTGATACTCGTGGAAGTTCATGCGGGGGTCCTTGGCTCGGGCCGGCATGGGGCGCCGGCGGGGCCCGGGCGGTCGACGACCGGCCCGGAAAATGGAGCACGTAGTGTGGCGCATGCGGCCGCCTGCTCGAAAGGGGCAGGCGTGGCGCCACGGAACCGTCGTCGCAGGGTGTGGCCCACCACCGCGTGCGGCAGGCGCGATCGCGCAGCGCCGCTGCACGGGGCGAACCGTATACTCTGAACGCCGATTCGATGGGAGCCCTGCCGGTGTCGCAACAGCATCCGTCCGTCCTGCGACCGTTCGGCGGCGGCCAGCGCCTTGCCGCGCCCGATGCGGTGACCCGGCGCGAGCTGTACTTCTTCGAGCTGTACCGCATTTTCGAGGCGGTGCTGCTGGTGGGCTTCTGTTTCAGCCCGCTGGCCAACGAGATGATCGAGCTGGTCACGCCGTTCACCGCGAAAACGGCGGGGCTGGCATACCTGCTTGGCGCGGTCGCACTGTTCATCCAGGGCCGGCGCCTGCGCGGCGATCGCCGGCGGCATGTGTTCCTGAGCCTGATGCTCGATCTGCTCGCCGGCACCACCGCGCTGGTCGCGGTCAAAGGACTCGACAGCGGCATCGCGGCATTGATCCTGGTCACGGTCGCGTGCTCGGCCCTGCTGCTGGCGCCACGCGGCGCTTATGCGGTGGCGCTGATAGCGGCAACTGCGGTGCTGGCTACCTTCGGATTGCAAGCTGGCGCTGGCGGCTGGACCGAGGGTGCGCTGTTTGCGGCCAGCTATTTCGCGGTGACCGCGCTGCTGCAGGTGCTGCGTGCGCAGGTCTACGAGACCGAGGAGTTGGTACAACAGCAGGAATCGGATCTGGCCAACCTGACCCAGCTCAATGATCTGATCATCCGCCGCATGCGCACCGGCGTGGTGGTGGTCGATTCGAACAACCAGATCCACCAGGTCAACGAGGCGGCGTGGCATTTGATGGGCAATCCCTCGCCGCAGCGGCGCGATCTGGCCGACGTGGCGGGCGAGGTATCACGGCGCCTGTACCACTGGCGCACGTTCGGCAAGGCCGACGCCACCCCGGTGGCGCTGGCCGATGGCGTGTCGGAGGTAATCCCGCGCTTCGTGCGGCTGGGCGCCGGCAACGAGGACAACACCATTGTGTTCCTCGACGATATCTCGCTGTTGTCGCGACAAGCCGAGCAGATGACCTTGTCCTCGCTGGGCCGCCTGTCGGCCAGCATCGCGCACGAGATCCGCAATCCGTTGGCCGCGATCAGTTATTCCTCGCAGCTGTTGTCGGAGTCGGAAGAGCTCAGCCAGACCGACCAGCGCCTGGTCGAGATCGTGCGCGCGCAGTGCACGCGGGTGAACACCATCGTCGAAAATATTCTGCAACTGTCGCGCCGCGAGCGCTCGCGGCCGGAACAGATCGAGCTGTGCGCGTGGACCACGGCCTTCGTCGACGAGTACCGCTCGATCCAGCCGCAGGAGAACGACGAGGTGCGCGCCGTCACCGCGCCGCGCGCGGTGCAGGCGCTCGTCGATCCCGGGCAGTTGCAGCAGGTCTTGTGGAACCTGGTGCAGAACGCGCGCCGATACGGACGTTTGCCGGGGCAACCAGCGCGCGTGGCGGTGATCGCGCGGCGGCTGTCGGAGACCGGTCCCCCGGTGATCGAGGTGGTCGATCGTGGTCCGGGCATTCCGCGCAAGGTGGCCGACCAGATTTTCGACCCGTTCTACACCACCAGCGAGCACGGCACCGGCCTTGGTCTGTACATCGCCCGGCAGCTGATCGAGGCCAACCAGGCCAGCATCGAATACGTGCCGGTCGCCGGCGGCGGCAGCTGCTTCCGCATCACCCTGGCCGCGGCCAGCGCGAGCGCGAAGAACGTGACGGTCGATCCAAGGGCGCGCGGGCAGGCCGCGGGGTTTTGAGCGTCTGCAGGTTCGCAGCGCTGCCTGTCGCCGGCATGCCGGCTCCCACAGTTGGTGGCTGTCGCCGGCGGGTCGGCTCCAAAAGACTGCATGACTGGCATCGACACCCCTTTCTCGGTGTGGGAGCTGCCATGGCAGCGACTGGGGCCTGCCGAGCACCTGAAACTATCGGCAGGGTGAGAGGTGCCTGTCGCCGGCTTGCCGGCTCCCACAGTTGGTGGCTGTCGCCGGCGGGTCGGCTCCAAAAGACTGCATGACTGGCATCGACACCCCTTTCTCGGTGTGGGA
>JBBSDI010000189.1:0-7195 GCA_038249585.1 Lysobacterales bacterium
CGTGTTCCGGGGAGACCCCAAGGGCGGTCCCCGACGACGCAGGGCGCAATTTCCGAGGTAATCGTCACTCCGATTCAACCCTCGCTGGATTCAGCGGGGGTTTTTTTTTGCCGCTGCTTGTTGCATCGCACGCGCACAGGCCGCATAAACCGGTCGTTGCCCGGTACGCCGGATCGCCCAGGAGGCGTTTTCCCATGCAATTGAATATCCTCAAGGCCAAGATCCATCGCGCCACGGTGACCCACGCCGAGCTGCACTACGAAGGCTCCTGCGCGATCGACGGTCGCCTGCTCGATGTAGCGGGCATCCGCGAGTACGAGCAGGTCCATATCTTCAACGTCAACAATGGCGAGCGTTTCGTCACCTACGCGATCCGTGCCGACGAGGGCTCCAGCATCATCTCGATCAACGGCGCGGCCGCGCACAAGGCCCAGCCCGGCGACGTGGTCATCATCTGTGCCTTCGGCCTGATCGACGAATCCGCGGTCAACGATTTCAAGCCGACCCTGGTGTACGTCGATCCGCAAAATCTGCTGACCCACACCAACCATTCGATTCCGCGACAGGCGGCCTGAGCGTGGCCGCGGACGCGCTGGCATGGCTGGCGTTCGAAGCCCACGCAGCGCGCCTTCGCGACACCGCGCTGGGTGCGCTGCTGGTCGATCCGACTGCACGACTGCAGCGGCATGTCGTGACGCTGCCTGGACTGCGTGCGGACTTCTCGCGCCAGCGCATCGACGATGCCGCGCTCGACGCGCTGTTCGAACTGGCGCAAGCGGCAGGGCATCCGGCGGCGGTGCGTGCGCTTGTCGAGGGCGCCATCGTCAACCCCACCGAGTCACGGCCGGCACTGCACACGGCACTGCGCGATCTGCACATCGACGCCACCGATCCGCGTGCAGCTGCTGCCGCGCGCGCGGCCGCACAGGTGCGCACGCAGATGCATGCGCTGTGCGAGGCATGGACCGCCGATCCACACACCACCGATGTGATCCATGTCGGCATCGGCGGCTCGGACCTTGGTCCGCGGCTGGTGTGCGAGGCGCTGGTGGGGGTGATCGCGCCGCGACTGCGGGTTCATTTCCTGGCCAACGTCGACGGCCATGCTGCAGCCGCATTGGTTGCCCGCCTCGATCCCGCGCGCACCAGCGTGTGCCTGGTCTCGAAGAGCTTCAGCACCCAGGAGACCCTGCTCAACGGCGCACTGCTGCGCGACTGGCTCGGCGCACAGGCGTCAACGCGGATGCTCGCGGTGACCGCCAACGTCGAGGCGGCGCTGGCTTTCGGCGTGGCGCGCGATGCACTGCTGCCGATGTGGGACTGGGTGGGCGGTCGCTATTCGCTGTGGTCGGCGGTGGGCTTGCCGATCGCGCTGATGTACGGCATGCCGGTGTTCGAACGGCTGCTGGCCGGTGCGCATGCGATGGACCGGCACTACGCCGAGGCCGCACCCGAACACAACATTCCGCTGCGCATGGCGCTGGTCGGCATCTGGAATCGCAACGGTCTGGGCCTGCCGAGTCTCGCGCTCGCCCCGTACGACGATCGCCTGCGCCTGTTGCCGGCGTGGCTGCAGCAGACCGAGATGGAATCCAACGGCAAATCGGTCGCCAGCGACGGCACGCCGCTGACCCGCGCGGCAGCACCGGTGGTGTGGGGCGATGTGGGCACCAATGCGCAGCACGCCTATTTCCAGTCGCTGCATCAGGGCCACGACGTGGTGCCGATGGATTTCATCGGCGTGGTGCGCCCGGCGCATCCGTATCGTGCCCACCAGGATGCACTGCTGGCCAACCTGCTGGCGCAGACCGCAGCGCTGATGCAGGGCACCGATGGTGGCGAGGGTGCACTGGCAGCGCATCGCGCCTGTACCGGCGATCGCCCGAGCAGCCTGCTGCTGCTCGATGAACTCTCGCCGGAATCGCTCGGTGCACTGCTCGCGCTGTACGAGCACAAGGTGCACGCGCAGGGCGTGATCTGGGGTCTGAACAGTTTCGATCAGTGGGGCGTGGAGCTCGGCAAGCGCCTCGCCAACAACCTGCTGCCGGCGATTGCCGGCAGCGGTGCGGCGCTGGCTGCTGATCCGATCACGCTGGCGCAGATTCAGGCGATCCAGGTGCTGCGTCGGCGCTGAGCGTTGCGGGATCCCGCTGCTGGCGCGCGAGCGCCCACGCCACATGCTCGCGCACCAGTTCCGATGGGTGCGCCGCGCGCGCGCTCAATGCCGCGATCACCGCGTGCGAGCGCGGTGCATTGCCCAGCGCCACGGCGATGTTGCGCAGCCAGCGCAGATGCCCGATGCGGCGGATCGCCGAGCCTTCGGTCCGACGCAGGAACTCATCCTCGTCCCAGGCGAACAGCTCCAGCAGGCTGGCACTGGCCAACCCGTGGCGCGCGCGGAAATCCGGCTCGCCGGCAAGCTGCGCGAACTTGTTCCATGGGCAGACCATCTGGCAATCGTCGCAGCCGTAGATGCGATTGCCGATTGCCGATCGCAGCGGCTCGGGGATAGGTCCTTCGAGCTCGATGGTCAGATACGAGATGCAGCGTCGCGCATCGAGCCGATACGGCGCGACGATGGCCTCGGTGGGGCAGGCGGCGATGCAGCGCGTGCAAGTACCGCAGTGATCCTCCGCAGGCGTGTCGATCGGCAGCGGCAGGTCGGTGTACAGCTCGCCGAGGAAGAACCACGATCCGGCTCGCGTGTTGATCAGGTTGGTATGTTTGCCGATCCAGCCGAGTCCGGCATTGCGCGCCAGCGGTTTTTCCAGCACCGGCGCGCTGTCGACGAACGCGCGATAGCCGAACGGGCCGACCGCTGCGGCGATCCTGTCGGCCAATGACTGCAGGCGCTGGCGCAACACCTTGTGATAGTCGCGGCCCAGCGCATAGCGCGACACATAGGCCAGCGCGGTGTCACTGAGCACCGCCTCCATCGCCGGTCCATCGGCGAGATAGTCCATGCGCGCGGAGATCACCCGCAGCGTGCCCGGCACCAGCGCATCGGGCTGGGTGCGCTTGGCGCCGTGGCGGGCCATCCACGCCATCTCACCGTGCCAGCCCAGGTCCAGCCACTCCTGCAGCCGGGCGGCGTCGGCGCCCAGTTCGATGCCCGCGATGCCCAACTGCTGAAAGCCCAGTTCGCCGCCCCAGCGACGGATGTCGGCTGCGAGCGCCGACCAGTCGGTCGTCGCGGACGGCACGTGGGGCTCGCTCATGCGCGCAGTATACGGAATGCCGCGCGCGCACTTGTGCGAGACTCGCGCCGAATCCGGTCCGCCATCGCCATGCGCAATCCGCCAACGCAGCTGTACACCAGCGCCCAGGTTCGCGCCATCGACGCGCGCGCGATCGCAGCGCTTGCCGGCGATGGCTACGCGCTGATGCAGCGCGCGGGTGCGGCCGCGTGGCGGCGACTGCGCGCGCGCTGGCCGCAGGCGCGGCGCGTGCTGGTGGCCTGCGGGCTGGGCAACAACGGCGGCGATGGCTGGGTAGTGGCAGCGCTCGCGCAGCGCGCTGGTCTCGACGTCACCGTGGTGCATCTGGTCGGCACGCCGAACAGCGCGGAGTCGCAATCCGCACAGCGCGAAGCGCACGCGGCCGGCGCGCGCGCCATCGCGTTCGCGCACGGGCAGCGGCTGCCGGACGCCGACGTGCTGGTCGATGCGCTGTTCGGCATCGGCCTGCGCCGTGCGCCCGATGGTGATGCGGCAGCGCTGATCGCTGCCATCGATGCGCATCAGTCACCGGTGCTCGCACTCGACGTGCCCTCGGGTCTGGACGCCGATACCGGCAGTGCGCCGGGTGCCTGCGTGCATGCGCAGCTCACGATCGCTTTCATTGCGCTCAAGCGGGGCCTGCTGACCGGTACCGCACCCGATCACGTCGGCGAACTGGTGCTGGAGTCGCTCGACATCGCGCCGGAACTGCTCGCCGTCGAAGTTCCCAGCGTGCGCTGCCTGCACCGCGCGGATCTGCGCGATGCTCTGCCAGCGCGCCGTCCGGGTGCGCACAAGGGCGATGGCGGCCACGTACTGGTGATTGGCGGCGAGCACGGTTTCGCCGGCGCCGCGCGGCTGACTGCGGAGTCCGCTGCGCGCTGCGGCGCGGGCCTGGTCAGTGTCGCCACGCGCAGCGCGCAGGTCGCCGCCATCCTCGGCGCACGACCGGAGCTGATGGTGCACGCGGTCGAAGATCCCGGTGCGCTCGCAGCGCTGCTCGCACGCGCCGATGTGCTCGCGATCGGGCCGGGCCTGGGGCAGGGCGAGTGGGGCCGCAGTGTGCTCCACACAGCGATCAAGGCAGGGCTGCCCACTGTGCTCGATGCCGATGCGCTCAATCTGCTCGCGCACGACCGCTTCGCGCTGCCGCCGCACAGCGTGATCACCCCACACCCCGGTGAAGCCGCGCGCTTGCTCGCATCCAGCGTGCCGCAGGTGCAGTTCGATCGCTTCGCCTCCGCGCAGCAACTGGCGAGCATGTATTCCGCTGTTGCGGTGCTCAAGGGTGCTGGCAGCGTGATCGCCGCGCCCGATGGCGCGCTCGCGCTGTGTCCGATCGCCGAACCCGGCATGGCGTCGGGTGGCATGGGCGATGTGCTCACCGGTGTGATCGCGGCACTGCTGGCGCAAGGCCACGGCGCGCGCGCTGCCGCTGAGCTGGGCGTGCTGCTGCACGCGCTGGCAGCGCAGTCGGCAGCCGCACGCCGCGGCGCGCGCGGCCTGCTCGCATCCGACGTGATCGAGGCGCTGCAACGGCAGGCCAATCCATGATCGCGCAGCGCAGCTGCTTGGCGCGCGACGAGGCCGCGACCATCGCACTTGGTGCACGCCTCGCAGCGCGGCTGCAGCCGGGCTGCGTGGTGTTCCTGCACGGCGAACTGGGCGCTGGCAAGACCACCCTGGTGCGCGGCATGCTGCAGCATCTGCGGCCCGGCCAGCGCGTCAAGAGCCCCACCTACACCCTGGTCGAGCGCTACGAGATCGGCGCGCTGCTGATCGTGCATCTGGACCTGTACCGCGTCGACGATCCCGGCGAGCTCGAATTCATCGGCGTGCGCGAACACCTCGGGCAGGCCGTGCTGCTGGTCGAGTGGCCACTCAAGGCCGCCGGCGAACTGCCGCCGCCGGATCTCGAACTGTGGCTGTCGCCGCGCGACGGCGGCCGCGAAATCCGCATGCATGCGCACGGCAAACGCGGTGTCGCCTTGCTCGATCCAGTGACGGACCTTGACGGCTCCTGAGGAAGTCACCCTAGGTTACGGATTCAAAAGGAAAAAAGACTTGCAATCGAGACGCCTTGGCGGTTCAATCCCGGCATGCGTTTCGCCGCCCACATCCTGATCGTGCTTGCCCTGCCGGCGAGCGTGCTGCTGTGTGCGGCGCCCGCGCACGCGCAATCGGTACTGCGCGGCGCGCGGATCAGCGCCGAAGCCGACTACACCCGCGCGGTGTTCGAGGTCAGCGCGCGCACCGAGTACAAGGTATTCACGCTCGCCGATCCAGCACGCGTGGTGATCGACTTCGAGCGCGCGACGCTGGACTCGGCCTTCAAGGCGCCGGCCGCCGCGGGCGTGGTCAAGGCCGTGCGCTCGGGAACGCCGCAGCGCGGCAACCTGCGCGTGGTGATCGATCTGGCGAGCACCGCCAAGCCGCGCAGCTTCATGCTCACGCCCGGCCAGCGCGTGGGGCACCGGCTGGTGGTCGACCTGATGCCGCCGTCGTCGAAGCCGGCGAAGACCATCGAGAGCGTCGCCGCCGGGGCGCCGCGCGACGTCGTCGTCGCCATCGACCCGGGGCATGGTGGACAAGACCCCGGGGCGATCGGTCCGAAGGGCACGCGCGAGAAGGATGTAACCCTGCAGATCGCCAAGCGCCTGGCGAAGGCGATCGACGCCACGGCCGGCATGCGCGCGGTGCTGATCCGCGACAGCGACACCTTCCTGCCGCTCAAGCGCCGCTACGAGAAAGCGCGCGATGCGAAGGCCGATCTGTTCATCTCGATCCATGCCGATGCGATTGCCGGCGGACGCGCGGCCGGCTCATCGGTGTACATGCTGTCCACGCGCGGCGCGAGCTCCGAGGCCGCGCGCTGGCTGGCCGACCGCGAGAACGCCTCCGACCTGGTCGGCGGGCTCAATCTGTCCGGCAAGGACGGCACGCTCGCTGCCGTGCTGCTCGACCTTTCGCAGGGCGCGACGCTCGGCGCCAGCGACCAGGCGGCCAATCAGGTGCTGCTGAGCCTGTCGCGCTTCGGTCGCGTGCACAAGCAAGAGGTCCAGCGCGCCAACTTCGTGGTGCTGCGCTCGCCCGACGTGCCCTCGATGCTGATCGAGACCGCGTTCATCTCGAATGCCGATGAAGAAAAGCGCCTGAAGGATCCGCGCCACCAGGAAAAACTGGCGCAAGCGGTCGCCGAGGGCGTGAGCAACTACTTCTACAGCGCACCACCGCAGGGAACCTTCATCGCACTCAACCCGCGCAAGGCCCGCGAACACATCGTCTCGCGCGGCGAAACCCTGGGTCTGATCGCGCAGCGCCACGGTGTGAGCATCGCGAGCCTGCGTCGCGCCAACAGCATCCGCGGCGACGTGGTGCGGCCCGGCGATGTGCTGCGGATTCCCGGCACCGGCTGAGGCGCGCCGCAAGCCCCGCCGCACGGCGCGATGAGATGCCTGTCGCCGGCATGCCGGCTCCCACAAGGCAGCAGGCGGGTCTCAACAAGGCTTGCGCTGTCGAATGGCAGCCTCGTGGGCCAGGCGCAAAGCTTGCAGTGCCGAATCGTAGGGTCGCAGGTTTGTGGCGACAGTCGTGATTCCTTGTGGGAGCTGCCAGGGCAGCGACACGAGCCGCCGCAAACTGTCGCCGGCATGCCGGCTCCCACAATGCAACAGGCAGGCCGGCGCAACGCTTGCAATGTCGAATCGCAGGGCCACAGGCTTGTGGCGACAGTCGTGATTGCTTGTGGGAGCTGCCATGGCAGCGACACGAGCCGCCGCAAACTTCGGGTAGCCCCACGCCCGCCCGGTGGGCGTCGATACCGTATCATCCACGGCCCATGGCCGCCCTTCCGCCTGTGCGCATCCGCCAGCTCCCCGAGCAGCTCATCAACCAGATTGCCGCGGGTGAGGTCGTCGAGCGGCCGGCCTCGGTGGTCAAGGAGTTGCTGGAGAACGCGCTGGATGCCGGCGCGCGCC
>JBBSDI010000190.1:0-7175 GCA_038249585.1 Lysobacterales bacterium
AGCGGCAAAGGATTTTCTGCCGGAGGCAAGCCTGGTCGAAGCCAACGTGCAGGCAGGCGCACCGATGGTGTTCGCAGGCTTCGGCGTGTCCGCACCGGACCAGGGGCACGATGACCTCGCCGGGGTCGATCTCAGCGGCAAAGTCGCGCTGGTTTTCGGCGGCGCGCCGGCGAAGTTCCCGCCGGCGATCCGCGCGCACTACTCCTCGCGCCTGACCAAGAATCAGGCGCTGGTCGCGCGTGGTGCGATCGGGGTGATCCAGCTGCAAACGCTGGAAGAACACAAGCGCACGCCTTGGGCGCGCCTCGTGCAGCAGTCCTGGCGCTCTCGCATGGGGTGGGTCGCCGCCGACGGCACCGTCAATGGCGCATGGCCGCAGCTTGTGATCCGCGCATCGATCAACCCCGAGAGCGCGGCGAAATTCTTCGCCGGCGCACCACGCACGTTGGAAGAGGCGTACGCCGCTGCCGAAGCCGGCACGCCGCAGGCTTTCGACCTGCCGCTGCGCGTGGAGCAGGTGCGCCGCTCGGTGATCCGCAACAAAAACAGCGACAACGTGATCGGCATCCTTGAAGGATCCGACCCCACCTTGGCCGCCGAGTACGTCGCGATCTCGGCCCACCTCGACCATGTCGGCAAAGGTGCTCCGATCGGCGGCGATGCGATCTACAACGGCGCGGTCGACAACGCGAGCGGCATCGCGATCATGCTCGAATCCGCGCGCGTGCTCGCCGCCCTGCCAAAGCGCCCGCGCCGCTCGGTGTTGTTCATCGCCGTCACCGCCGAAGAATCCGGCCTGCAGGGCTCCGACTACTTCGTGCACAACCCGACGGTGCCGCGCGGCGCGATCGTGGCCAATATCAACATGGACATGCCGGTAGCGCTCGCACCACTCGCCGACGTCACCGCCTTCGGCGCCGAGCATTCCACGCTGGGTGCGGTCGCCGAGCGCGCGGCCAGGGCCGAGGGCGTTGGCCTTGCCGCGGACGAAAAGCCCGAGGAAGTCTTCTTCGTGCGCAGCGACCAGTATTCGTTCGTGCGCGCCGGCATCCCGGCGCTGTACATCGACCAGGGCCTGACCTCGACCGACCCGGCGCAGGATCAGAAATCGCGCTACGAGGGTTTTCTCAAGGACCACTACCACCAGCCCAGCGACGACCTCACGCTGCCGATCCACTGGCCGTCGCTGGCGATGCTGGCGCAGTTGAATACGCGGATCATGGTGGAGGTGGCCAATGCGCAGGAGCGACCAGCCTGGAACGCAGGGAACTTTTTCGGAGAGACGTTCGCAAACGGAAAGGCTGCGATAGCCACGCACTAGCGCATGCGCCGATGCGCACAGTGGCACCTCAACCGAGCACACCCGCAGATTCTTCGATCCGGGTCGCACGAGATTTTTTCGACAACCAGCGCGGATCGCATCGGGCGTCACAGCGCCACTGCGCGATGCGGTTGTCGCAAGATCCAACCCCCATACCCGGGCCTTCCCCCGTAACGGGGGAAGGGAGCAGCGCGTGCGCACCTTCTTGCAGCGTGCAGCGCTACATTCGCAGCGCGAGCTCTCGGCGGCGGCGCCAGAACTCCCTTCCCCCCTTGCGAGGGAAGAGCGGGGATGGGGGGCGCGACGGGCCTGAACACACCGTCAGCACCGCTCAGGGAGCCGGCAGGCGAACGCCAACCGCACCGCAATAGCTGCGCTGCGGATCCCGCGGCCGAAAGCACTCCGCCTCAATCACGAACGTCCGCTCCCCATTGCCCTCCCGCCAGCCCGGCACGCCCGACAGCGGCAGACTCACCATGCCTGCCGGGTCCCATCCTGCGCTGCCGAGCGCGACGGCTTCAGCGGCGGCTGCGTCCAGCACGCGTGCACGGTGCTCGAAGGGCTGCGTGCAGAATCCCTGCGGTACCTGGAACACCAGCGCCTTGGCGGCGAGCGTCTGGTGCGGGTTGCGCATCAGTTCGAACAGGGCGTGACCGAACACGTGGACGACGATGCGGCTGCCCCAGTCGGTGCGGCGGTCGAGAAACAGGCCGATCCAGTCGTGGGCGTCGAGCTTGTCGAACAGCTCAGGGTCGTCGCTTGCGAGCAGTACGCCGGCTTCGTCGATGTGGGTCAGTGCCTGCTGGCGCCGGGTGCGGTTGCCGCGCCCCTGGATCGGCAGGTCTTCTACTTGCAGGCGATTGAGGCAGCGCTTGAGCGCGGGATAGCGCAGCCACATGAGCACGCTGAACAGATCGTGCCAGCGCGCGGGGCGGGTGGCGATGGCACCGTGGTCGTGAATGCGTTGTTCGAAGTGCAGACCGTCGCGGTGGAGTTGCTGGTTCTGCGCGACCACGCGCAGGCGCTTGCAGCCGTCGCGGATTGCCAGCGCGGTGTTGATCGCATCGAGCGTGGGGAAAGACTCGCCGCCCAGCAGGTCGGCGAACTCCGCCAGTTGGTCGAAGGGCGGCGCGGTGTAGTCCAGCCGCGCCCAAACTTCGCCGGCGTTCGGCGCGGTCTCGCGCATGCGCTCAGGCCGCAATTTCGCCGTGCAGGTCGTGGGCCTGCGCCTTGCCGATGCGAACGTCGACGAATTGGCCGGGCTTGAGGCCTGTCGCGCCATGGATGTAGACCTTGCCGTCGATCTCCGGGGCGTCGGCGCTGCTGCGACCGATGGCGACGCTGGGGCCAACCTCGTCGATCAGCACGCGCTGCACGCTGCCGACCTTGCGCTTGAGGCGTTTGCGGCTGATCTTTTCCTGCGTTTTCATGAAGCGCGCCTGGCGCTCATTGCGAATCTCCTCGGGTAGCTGCCCGGGCAGCGCGTTGGCCTTGGCGCCGTCGACCGGGGAGTACGCGAAGCAGCCGACGCGGTCGAGCTGCGCGGCCTGAAGAAAATCCAGCAGCTCCTGGAACTCGGCTTCTGTTTCGCCGGGGAAGCCTGCGATGAAGGTGCTGCGGATGGTGAGCTCGGGGCAGATCGCGCGCCACGCTTGGATGCGGTCGAGGTTGCGCTCGCCGCTGGCGGGGCGCTTCATCGACTTCAGGATTCGCGGACTGGCGTGCTGGAAGGGAATGTCGAGATACGGCAGCACCTTGCCCTGCGCCATCAGCGGGATCACCTCGTCGACGTGCGGGTACGGATACACGTAGTGCAGGCGGACCCATGCGCCGAGTTCGCCCAAGCCCTGGCAGAGGTCGATCATGCGCGCGCGGTATTCGCGGCCGCGCCAGGTACCGGCAGCGTACTTGCTGTCCACGCCGTAGGCGCTGGTGTCCTGGCTGATCACGAGCAGCTCCTGCACCCCGCCCTTGACCAGCTTTTCGGCTTCGATGAGCACCTGTTCGACCGGGCGGCTCACCAGATCGCCGCGCATCGAGGGGATGATGCAGAAAGTGCAGCGGTGGTTGCAGCCCTCGGAGATCTTCAGATACGCATAGTGGCGCGGCGTGAGCTTGATGCCAGCCGGCGGCACCAGGTCGAAGAAAGGATCGTGGCGCGGCGGCAGCTGCTTGTGTACCGCAGTCATCACGCTGGCGTAGTCCTGCGGGCCGCTGATGCTGAGCACATCGGGGAAGCGGCTGCGGATCAGCTCGGCGCGCGCGCCGAGGCAGCCGGTGACCACCACCTTGCCGTTTTCCGCCATCGCCTCGCCGATCGCGTCCAGCGATTCCTCGACGGCGGAGTCGATGAAGCCGCAGGTATTGACCACTACCACGTCGGCGCCAGCGTAAGTGGGCGCTATCTCGTAGCCTTCGGCGCGCAGCTGGGTGAGGATACGCTCGGAGTCGACCAAGGCCTTGGGGCAGCCGAGGCTGACGAAGCCAACCCGGGGACTCAGGGCCGCACCCGCATCCTGTGAACTTCGCACAACACGCGCCATGAATGATCGACTCCGACAGGCAGCTGGCAATTATACTGCGGGCACGACGGCGAAAGCCTCATGCAGCGGGATTTTCGCGTTCCTTCTTTGGTCGGCACGATCGCGCCGAGCGTTCAGACCATGATCCGGCAGGCCGATGCTGCGCTGTATGCGGCCAGGGTCGCAGGTCGCAAACATGTATTCGTGGCCGCGCCCGCCGGCGGCGGGGCCGCCAACGTGGAGGTGTGATGAACGCGTCCGATCTGGTGTTCGAGGCGATCGACGGCCACTGCGGCGGTGCGTGGATGGCGCAGCCGCCGAGCGAGCCGCGTGCGGCGGTGATCGTGGTGCAGGAGATTTTCGGGGTCAATCCGCACATTCGCGCGGTGACCCGGGGATTCGCGGCAGCGGGCTATCTGGGGCTGGCACCGCGTCTGTTCGACCGCGTGGCGGCTGGCACCGAACTGGGCTACGACGAGGCAGCTGTGTCGCGCGGGCGTGAGCTGGTCGCACAGCTGGGCTTGGACGCAGCACTGCGCGATATCGCTGCCGTTGCGCAATGGGCACGCAACCAGGGCCTCGGTGTGGGCGTGGTGGGTTTCTGCTGGGGCGGTACGGCCGCCCTGCTGGCGGCAACCCGGCTGGGTCTGCCGGCAGTCGCCTATTACGGCGGTCGCAGCATGGGATTTCTGCATGAACGTCCACAGGCGCCGCTGATGCTGCATTTCGGGCAGCGCGATGCGCTGATTCCCGCCGAACATGTGGCGCGCCAGCGACTCGCCTTCGCGAACGCCGAAGTGCACGAATACGCGGCCGGTCACGGTTTCAACTGTAGCGAACGAGCCGACTTCGACCCCGAGAGCGCGACGCTGGCAAACAGCCGCACGCTGGATTTCCTGGCCCGCCATACGCACGGCGGATGAACGCCTTCGTCCTGCACCCGCAGCTCGCAGCAGACACCGCGATGGTCTGCGAGCTGCCGCTATGTCGTGTGCTGCTGATGAACGATGCGCGCTATCCGTGGCTGGTACTGGTGCCGCGTCGCGTGGATCTGGTCGAGTTCACCCAGCTCGACGATCACCACTGTCGAGAGCTCACCGCCGAGGCGCGCCAGTGCGCGCTCGCGCTGCGCGATCTCTACCGGCCCGACAAGCTCAATCTCGGCGCACTCGGCAACGTGGTGCCGCAGTTCCATCTGCACGTGATCGCGCGTTATCGCAATGATGCGCGCTGGCCGCAGCCGGTGTGGGGGTTCCCACCGGCCGAACCCTATGCTGCCGCGCACCTGCAAGCCCGCATCGACGAGCTGCAGCGTGCGCTGCGGCAAGATTGAGGATCAGGCCTTCGGCAGGGTGACGCCGCGCTGGCCCTGGTACTTGCCGCCGCGGTCCTTGTATGAAGTCTCGCAGACTTCATCGGACTCGAAGAACAGCATCTGCGCGATGCCCTCGTTGGCGTAGATGCGCGCCGGCAGTGGCGTGGTGTTGGAGAACTCCAGCGTCACATGGCCTTCCCATTCGGGCTCGAGCGGGGTGACGTTGACGATGATCCCGCAGCGCGCGTAAGTGCTCTTGCCCAGGCACACGACGAGGGTGCTGCGCGGGATGCGGAAGTACTCCACCGTGCGCGCCAGCGCGAAGGAATTCGGCGGGATGATGCAGACATCGGCGTTGATGTCGACGAAGCTGCCGGCGTCGAAGTGCTTCGGATCGACGATGGTCGAGTTGATGTTGGTGAAGATCTTGAACTCGCTGGCGCAGCGCACGTCGTAGCCGTAGCTGGAGGTGCCGTAGCTGATCAGCTTGCCGCCGCTGGCGTTTTGGCGCACCTGCCCGGGCTCGAAGGGCTCGATCATGCGATTGGACGCGGCCATGCGGCGGATCCAGAGGTCGGACTTGATGGACATCGGCTGCGATTCCGGTGGACGGCGGAGGATTCTACGAAGCACAGCACAGCGGGCGGCCGCGGAGCGCGGCCGCAGCGCAGGGCTCGGCCGCGGCTCAGGTGTTCTGGATCACGATGTTGGGGAATGCGATCGACTTGTTGCGCGCCTGCACGGCCAGACGCGCGGCGGTCTGTCGGGCGATGCCGCGATAGGCCTTGGCGATCGCCGAATCCGGCGCCACCGCCACCGTGGGCCGACCGTTGTCGACCTCCTCGCGGATGCGGATATCCAGCGGCAGCGAGCCCAGCAGCGGCACGCCGTACTGGGCCGACATGCTGGCCCCGCCGCCGGAGCCGAAGATGTGCTCTTCGTGGCCGCACTGCGAGCAGATATGGGTGCTCATGTTCTCCACGATGCCGAGCACGGGCACCTCGACTTTCTCGAACATCTTCAGGCCCTTGCGCGCATCCAGCAGGGCGATGTCCTGCGGCGTGGTGACGATCACCGCGCCGGACACCGGCACGCGCTGGCACAGGGTCAGCTGGATATCGCCGGTGCCGGGCGGCAGGTCGATGACCAGATAGTCCAGATCGACCCAGTTGGTCTCGTTGAGCAGCTGCTGCAGGGCCTGGGTCACCATCGGACCGCGCCAGATCATCGGCGTGTCTTCTTCGATCAGAAAGCCGATCGACATCACCTGCAGGCCCCAGCTGTGCTTGGGCTCGATGCGATTGCCGTCGGTGGTGTCGGGCCGCCCCGAGACACCCAGCATGCGCGGCTGGCTGGGTCCGTAGATATCGGCATCGAGAATGCCGACCTGTGCGCCTTCGGCGACCAGCGCCAGCGCAAGATTGACCGCAGTCGTCGATTTGCCCACGCCGCCCTTGCCGGAGGCAACCGCGATGATGTTCTTCACGTTGGGCAGCGGCGAGAGGTTGTTCTGCACCTTGTGCGCGACCACGCGAAAACCGACGCTGACGGTGGCCGATGAAATGCCCGGGTCGGCTTCCAGCACGGCCTTGACGATACTGGCCAGCTCCGCCTGCCAGCCGAGTGCCGGGTAGCCCAGCATCAGATCGACCGCAACACGATCACCGTCGACGCCGATCCCCTTCACCGCGCCTTCGCTGACCAGATCGCGATCGTTGTGCGGATCGATCACGGCCGACAGCAGCGACCGCACACGGTCCTTGATGGCTTCACTCATGGCACACAGTCTCCGGATCAGCTCTCGATTGTAGCGTCCCCTCGATGCGGCGGGGTTCAGGCGGTCCGGAGCCTTGCCCGCGCATGCGATAATCCGGGTAATTCAAGGGTAATCACCGTTCGATGAGCCACTCGCAGCACATTTTGGTCTCGTGTGCCCTGCCCTATGCCAACGGGCACCTGCACATCGGCCACCTGGTCGGCTACATCCAGGGCGACATCTGGGTGCGCGCGATGCGCA
>JBBSDI010000191.1:0-7159 GCA_038249585.1 Lysobacterales bacterium
AGCTGGGTGTCGTTCGACACCCCGAGCTCATCGAGGCCCAGCCGACCGCGCAGGTCGCGCGTGAGCAGGTCGCTGCCGACCGTGCCCAGCGCGACTGCGGCATCGGACAACTGATTGCGGTCGCTGGCGTTGGCGCTACTGAGCGGACGCCCGGTCACCAGCAGCGACAAGGCCTCGGTGTCGGTCATGCCACCGCTGCCGCTGATCCGCGAATCGGGACGCGTTGCATTGCCGGTGACCACCAGCGACACGGTCTGCTCGCGCACCTTGCGTTCGGCGCGCAGGTCGAGCGTGGGCTCGCCGAGCGGGCTGTTCGCGTAGCGCAGCCCACCACGCGCGATCGTCAGCCGTTGGCCGTAGGCGTCGTAGCGTCCCTTGAGCGTGATCTCGCCATTGGCGATGGCCCTCGCGCCTTGCCGCTGGGTGATGTCGAGACGACCCTGCAGGCTGCCGTCGAAACCAAAACCAGTCAGCTTGACGTCGTCGCCGAGGGTGACTGCGACCCGCGCCCGCCAAGGGCGGCGGGGATCGGGCTGCTGCTCGGCATCGACCACGATCACATCCGGACTGCGAGCGACGCCGCCCTCGAGCTTGCTGGCGTCGATCCGCGCGCGCGGAATATCGATGCTGCCATCGAGGTTCCAGCGCGCATCGCGCAGGCCAAGGGTCAGCTCGGGGCTGGCGACGATCGACAGCGTCGGCGTGTTGGACACCCGCACGTTGGTGCCAGTGATGCGCAGCAGGGCAGGTTGCGGATCGCTGGTATCGATCCGGCCATCGACCGCAAGCGTGCCATCGCCCGACACCACCGAGCCGCGCACGATCAGCTTGCCCGGCACGCCGGCAAGCACGAACACGCCGTCACGCAGACGCAGGGCTTGTTCGGGCACCTGGGCGGTGAAGCCGGTCAGTGCGACGGCGCCGCTGATGCTCTGCGGGATATTGCCACCACGCAGACGCAACTGCCCACGCACTTCGCCTTCGGGTTCGGCGATCTGGGTGGTAAACGCCTCGATGCCGTCGAGCTGGCGCACCAGTACGTCGACGGTCGCGTCGTAGCCGAATGCACCGGCCGCGTCGCGCCTGATCTGTGCCGCGACATCGATGCGCCCATCCGGAATCAGATCGGCACCCGCGGCGATCGAACCCGTGCCGTCCTTCCAATCGCCTACTACCGACAGCGCGCGATAGCCGAGGTCCAGATCGGGGCGATCCGGCAGTCGAACCAGGCCGCGCGCCGACTGGATGTCGATGGCCCCGTCGGTAGGCCGACCGTCGCGCCAGGCGAGCTTCGCGCTGCCCTCGACCAGGCCTTCGAGCTGCGGCAGATCGGCGATCGGCAGCAGCGCGCCGATCGTAGCCAACGACAGTCCCTCCAGCTGCGCATCCAGCGAGCCTTCGCCGGAGGCGAGACGTGCCGAGATGCACAGCGAGCCGGTGTTGGCGGTGATACAGGCCGGGTCCATTTCGAAGCGTGCGCGGTGGGCGCTGAACGCGGCAGGCTCGCGCAGTCGCAGCGCGACATCGGCCGCGGCGCCTTCCAGCGACAGCAGGCGACCGCGCCAGCCTTGCGCGTCCCAGCCGCCCTCGAAGGCGAGATCGATCTGCTGTTGCTCGCCGCGCGCGGCAATGCCCAGGGTGAACTGGCTCATGCGTCCTTCGAGATCGAGCTTCAGCGTGCTCAGCGCATAGGCGCCCGACTCCACGCCCTGCGCGTCGATCCGCGCGCTCGCTGGGGGATCGTCACCGACGCCGCGCGTCGCTGCGACCTCAAACGCCTCGATCCGCACGTCGGCAATGCGCAGCGCGCTGGCGCGAGCGTCGACGCGATCGCCGTTGCCGCGCTGCCAGACCAGATCGAGGCTGCCGCCGAACTGTGGCGCGAGATCGGCCAGATCGGCTGCAATCAGCGAGACCTCGAGCGTGCGCCCGGCTTCGGCAGCGGTTGCGCGCAAACGGGCGCTGCCGGAATCGAGCGACACCTGGCCTGCGTTGACGATCGTGTTCTCGATTGCCAGCGAGCCGCTGCCGGTCACTGGCTTGCCGCGCAGGGTGCCCGACAGTTTCGACAGTTGCAGCGTTCCCGATGCACCGCCGGCAGTCCATGCGCCGTTCCAATCGACGCGAGCATCGATCGCACCCGTCCACTCGGCTGCGAACAGTGAAGGGTCGAGCGCGGCAAGTTGCAGTGAAAGCGGCGCTGGCTCGGCGAACGAGAGTCGACCGTCGATGGTGGCGGTTCCGCGGCCAAGATCGAGCAGCAAGCCAGTCGCGGTGATTCCTGCATCTGCGTACGTCAGCTGTCCGCTGAGTGTGCCCGCAGGCAGGCCCGGGGTGCTCAGGCGCAAATCCGGCTTGAAAGACGGCAAGTTGCGAGGACCTTCGACGGTCGCGCTGCCGCTGACGGTCAACCGATCCGGTCCGCCACGCGGCACCAGCAGCGACGTGGTCTGCGCCCGCAGCGACCACGTCGCGCTGTCGTCCAGCGGCACGCTGCCGCTGAGCAGGAGTTCACCACGATCACGCACTGCGATCTGCAGCCCATCGATGGCCAATGCACTGGTGCTACGGCGCACGCTGCCGGCGACGATTTCGATCGCCTCCGCGCCGACGCTGAGCGACCCGCTGGGCTGCCACACACCTGCCGCACCCTGCACCCGCAAATCGGCTGCAATGTCGCCAGCGATGCCGAGCATCGCGCCATCCTGCGCCGGCACCTGCAGGAGCATATCCATCGCATCGAGATCGTGTGCAACGGTACCGGCGGCCGTGGCCTGCAATGGCTCGAGCAAAGCCAGCGCCACCTCGGTGGCATCCGGTGTCCGGCTACTGGAATCCAGGGTTCCACTCCAGACGGTGCCCTCGGCGCTCACGTGACGTACGGCCAGTTTGCCGCTGCGCAGCGGCTGCGGCATCGAAAGATCCAGCTTCAGGTCGCCACTGGCGCTGATCTGTGGCCCGGCCAGGTGAAGTTTGCTGATCTCGATCTGCGAGGTGCCTATGCGCAGCGCACCCTGCGCGCGATCAAGCAGCAGTTGGGTGCCATCGATATCGATCCGCACCTCGCGCACGTCCAGCGCTTCGATGCGCAAGGCCGGCAGAATGAGCGGATCGCCGGGCCCGCTGTCCGGCGCGGATCGGTGGACTACCTGCAGACCTTCGATCGACACCGCGTTCAGGCGTGGCGTGCCGGTGGTCGTACTCCAGATCGACACGTCCACGGTGGCCTTGCGGATGTTGACCTCGGTGGTCTCGTTGCGCCAGCTCAGTCCGCCGAGTGTCAAGCCGCCGAGCACATTGCGTTCAACGCTTTCGACCTGCAATCCGGGCACCCGGCCCGATACGCGACTCAACACGGTCTGCGCACCCTGCGTGGTGCCGAGCAGCCACAGGATCGACGCGCCCAGCAGCGCCACGATGACGACGAAAGTGATCAGCAGGCGGCGCTTCACAGGTCCGGGCCGGCGGAAAAGTGCAGCTGCACGCTGGCGTCGTCGTTGTCCAGACCGTGGGCGAGGTCGAGCCGGATCGGTCCGATCGGGGACGACCAGCGCACGCCGCCGCCGACGCCATACACCGGCGTGAAATCCGTGCCGTTGAATACGTTGCCACCATCGACGAATGCCGCCCAGCTCCAGTCGGGCTTGAAATTGCGCTCGTATTCGAGCGAGAAGGTCGCCACGTTGCGGCCGCCGATCGGATCGCCTGCGGCATCGCGCGGCCCAAGGTCTTGCCAGCCGTAGCCGCGCAAGCTGCCATCGCCGCCGGCGAAGAAGCGCAGCTCAGGCGGCAGGAGGTTGAAGCGATCGGTGCTGGTCCAGCCCAACTCCGCACGTCCGAGCAGGCGCGCACCTGCGCCGGCTGGCAGCACGTAGCGGCCCTCGACCCGCGCCTGCAGCAGATCCAGCTCGGAGCCGAGGCTTTCGGACGCTGCACGGGTGGTCAAGCGCAGCGAGCCGCCGCGCGCTGGCCGAATGCGATCGCGCGCGAACACACGGCTGAAGCTGAGCTCGGGATAGACCACGGTGGCATTGCTGCGATCGATCGAGACTGCGCGTGAGCCAACCCGAAAACTTCCACGCAGCGCATTCAGCGAGGCCAAGCCCGTCCAGTTGTTCCAGGTTCCCAGCACGCCCGCGCGCAGCAAGCCACTGCGGCCTTGCACGGTGTCTGTGTCCTCGTTGCGAGCGCCGATGCCGGCCAACCACTGCGCGCCCTGCACGCTGGTATGCGGAATGCGGTACTCGACGGTCAGCGCCTGCAATGCTTGCGCGGCTTCGATTTCAGCGCGTGCGCTGTGGCCGCGATCGTTGACCCAGCGCCGATCGACGCCCAGGCGCAGTCCGGCGCCATAGTTGGTTTCATAGTAGGCGCCCACCGACCAAGCGGTTTGGGCGGCTGGCTGCACCACGATGCGCACCGGTACCAGGCCGTCGGCGCGGGCCTCGACCTGCGGCTCGATCTCGATGCCACCGAAATACCCCACAGCAGCCAGTCGCTGTTGCAGGTCTTCGATGTGTCGCTGTTCGTAGTCCGCGCCCTCGGTCCACGGGATGAATCGCGCCATGAACGGGTCCGGAAACTGCGCGCCCTCGAAACGGGTCGGGCCGAAGCGATAGCGCAGACCGGATTCCCAACGCAGATCGATGCTGGCACGGCGCTCGGCGCGGTGCACCTCGACGCGGCGATCGCGCAGGCGCGCGTCGAAGTAGCCCAGGCGCTGCAGTGTGCGGTCGATGGTGGCCTTGCCATTCTCGTAGACCCGGTGATCGAGGATTGCGCCCTTGCCAGGTTCAAACTGCTGCACCTGTTTGCGCAGGGAATCCTCCGCCACGGCAGGCCCTTCGACCCGCACATCGACCCCGGTAATCCGGACCGGCTCGCCGCGATCGACCACGATGCGCACCCGATGGCGTCGGTCGGGCAGCGACGTGCGCGTGACTTGTGCTTTCGCGTCGTAGTAGCCGAACACTTCGAGTGCGCTGCGGATCTGTTCCGGCGCCTCGCCGACAAGACGCTCAAGGCGGGCACTGCCGATGGTCTTGCGCTGCTGGTAGCGCGCGATATCGAGTGCGGCAAGCACCGCCAGCAGCTGCTCGTCCTCGATGCCTTCGATGTCCACCTCCACCACGCCCGGCTCTGCGCTGGGTGCAGCAGTCTCGGGGGCCGCGGTTGCGGCAGCGGCCTGCGGCGCGACAGGTTGCGCGGCAGCTGGCGCCGGTGCATCGACAGCCGCAGCTGCAAGTGGCGCCATCAAAAGGGTAAGCCATACCGTCATGTCGACTAGCATGACGGACTGTGTGTCAATCGGTAAGTATGGTGCGCAACACACGCGCGAATCGGGCGGATCGAGTTCAGCGGCGATACATCCATCACTTCTGCAGTGTTCCAATGGCGTGATGATCTCGATTGCAGCACTTCCAGCGCATCTTTCCGAGCGTATCCGCGCGCTGAACGCGATCGACGTCGACCCGCGCGCCGAATTCGTCGTGTACTGGATGCATCACGCCGTGCGCGGTCATGAGAATGCTGCGCTGGATGTCGCGATCGTGGCTGCCACAAGCCTCGGCAAACCGCTGCTGGTGTACCAGGGCCTCGGTGGTCGCCATCGCTTCAACAGCGATCGCCATCATCGATTCATCCTGGAAGGCGCACGCGATGCACAACGCGAGCTCGCCGCGCGCGGAATCCGGCATCTGTTCTGGTTGCCGCAGCGCGACGATCTGCCCAGTCCGCTGGCACAACTGGGTGCCCACGCGGCGCTGCTGGTTTGCGAGGACTACCCGGCGCCTCCGATGGCGGCCTGGACGGCGGCCTGGGCACGTCGGGCCCGCTGTGCCGTAGTGGCAGTGGATGCCAGTTGCATCGCGCCGATGCGCGCAAGTCGCGCCGCGCCGCAGCGCGCATTCGCGTTCCGCAGCGCGATGCAGCCGCTGTGGGCGGAGCGACTGGCGAGCGGGTGGCCTGAAGTCGACACCGCGCAGCTGCCGGCAGCGACCGCCATCGATCCGGGGTTCGCGGCCTTCGATCTTGAATCGGACCTCGATGCCGCGATCGCCGACTCAGCGATCGAGCATGCCATCGCGCCGATCCTGCACACGCCGGGTGGCAGCGGTGCCGGCTATGCGCGCTGGGAGGCATTCAAGGGCCAGGGGCTCGGGTCGTATGCAACCCTGCGCAACGACGCGGCGATCGGATGGCCACGCGGGGTATCGCGGCTGTCGCCATACCTGCACCACGGCCATGTTTCGCCGCTGCGGATTGCGCGTGAAGCACAGACCGCCGGGGGCAGCGGGGCTGACAAGTTCCTCGACGAGTTGCTGACCTGGCGCGAGCTGGCATTTCATTGGTGCTTTCACACGGCCAAGCCCGAGCGCCTGCAGGCGCTGCCGGAATGGGCACGCCAGACGCTGCAGGTACATGCCGCCGATCCGCGCGAGCACAGCTACACGCCCGCGCAGTTGGCGCGTTCGCAAACCGACAGCGTATTGTGGAATGCTGCACAAGACTCGCTGCGCCAGCACGGCGAGCTGCACAACAACCTGCGCATGACCTGGGGCAAGGCGATCGTGGGCTGGCGTCCGGATCCGCAGGCGGCCCTTGATACCCTGGTGGAGCTCAACCACCGCTATGCGCTCGACGGCAACGATCCTTCGTCGTATGGCGGACTGTTGTGGTGCCTCGGGCTGTTCGACAGACCGTATTCGCCGGAGCTTTCGGTGCTCGGCACGGTGCGGCCGCGCGATCCGCAAAGCCATGCGCGACGGCTCGACCTGCAGGCCTATCGACAGCACGTCGAGCGGCCCGCGGGTGCAGCGCGGCTGCGCATCGGCGTGATCGGCGCCGGGATGGCGGGTGCTGCGGCCGCGCGCGCACTGCACGATCAGGGACATGCCGTGGTCGTGTACGAAAAATCGCGCGGCGTCGGCGGCCGGATGGCGACCCGCCGCACGGACGCAGGCCAGTGGGATCACGGTGCGCGTTTTTTCGACGTGAGCGATCCGCGCTTCGCGCAGGTGGTCGCGGATTGGCGTGCGCGTGGGATAGCCGCGGAGTGGCGACCGCGGATGCTGAACATGGCTGCCGATCCGCTGCATGGTCGATCCGCCGAGTCGCAACGACTGGTCGGCATACCTTCGATGACCGCACTGGCGCGCGA
>JBBSDI010000192.1:0-7130 GCA_038249585.1 Lysobacterales bacterium
ACCTGCCGCAGCAGCGGGTCGCGCGGGTCGCCACGGCGCATGCGGGCGATGAAAGCGCGCGGCACCCGCAGCGGGAACTCGCCGGGGGCCGGCACCATCATCTGCGGCAACCGGTGCTCCAGATCGAGCAGCCGCAACAGTTCCAGCGGATCGGTGACGCACTCGCGCCAGTCGTTCTGCCAGCGCGCGGGCTGCGCGTCCAGCAGGCTTGCGGTTATCATGGGGAACTTGGCAGGCGCTGCCGGCCTCCTCGGTGGATACCCCCTTAGTCTAGCCGCTTCATCGAGGCGGCTTTTTTGCATCAGGAGTTTTTCGGATGGCCAGCTATGGCATGAACGACGTCAAGAACGGCATGAAGATCATCGTCGACGGGTCTCCGTGCACGATCGTCGATACCGAGTACGTCAAGCCGGGCAAGGGCCAAGCCTTCACGCGGGTCAAGTATCGCAACCTCAAGAACGGCCGGGTGGTCGAGCAGACCATGAAGTCGACCGACACCCTCGAGGCCGCGGACGTTGTCGACACCGACATGGAATTCCTGTACTTCGATGGCGAGTTCTACCACTTCATGCACCCCGAGACCCACGAGCAGATCGCGGCCGATCCGCCGGCGATGGAAGACGCCTCGAAGTGGCTCAAGGGCAACGAGACCTGCGTGGTGACGCTGTGGAACGGCGCGCCACTGGTGATCTACCCACCGAACTTCGTCGAGCTGACCATCACCGAGACCGATCCCGGCGTACGCGGCGACACCTCCGGTGGTGGCGGCAAGCCAGCGAAGCTTGAAACCGGTGCGGTGGTGCGGGTACCGCTGTTCGTGGGCCAGGGCGAGGCGATCCGCGTCGATACCCGTTCCGGTGAATACGTATCGCGGGTGAAGTAGGCCGGGCGCCGCCGCACACGGCGGCCGCGCTCGGCCGGACTGCGCCTGCTGCGAAGGATTCTGCGTGGAAACGTCCGCTGCGACAAACATCGACCTGCTGATCGAAGCCGCCTGGGTACTGCCGGTCGAGCCGCATGGCGTGCTGCTTCAAGACCATGCAGTGGCGGTGAGCGCCGACCGCATCGTCGAACTGCTGCCGATCGCCGCGGCGCGCGACAAATACCGCGCCGCGCAGACCGTGCAGCTGGCGCAGCATGCGCTGTTGCCGGGCCTGATCAACGCGCATACGCACAACCCGATGATCCTGATGCGCGGACTGGCCGACGACCTGTCGCTGATGGACTGGCTCAAGCTGCACATCTGGCCGGCCGAGGCGCGTGCGATGGGGCCGGAGTTCGTGCGCGACGGCGTCGAGCTGGCGGTCGCCGAGATGCTGCGCGGTGGTACCACCACCTGCAGCGAGAACTATTTCTTTCCCGACGTCATCGCTGCGACCTACAAGCGGCTCGGGTTCCGCGCGATGGTCGGCCTGCCGGTGATCGAGTTTCCCAGCGCGTGGGCCAGTTCGCGCGATGAGTACTTCGACAAGGCGACTGCGGTCCACGACGACTTCCGCCGCGATCCGCTGATCTCGACGTGCTTCGCACCGCACGCGCCGTATACGGTGTCGGATGCCAGCTTCGAGCGTATCCGCATGCTGTCCGACCAGCTCGACGTGCCGGTGCATCTGCACCTGCACGAGACCGCGCAGGAGGTCGAGGATTCGCGCCGTGAGCACGGTGTGCGGCCGATCCAGCGCATCCAGGGCCTGGGGCTGCTGAACCGCTCGCTGATCGCGGTGCACATGACCCAGCTCAACGATTCCGAAATCGAGGCCTGCGCGCGCGCCGGGGTCAGCGTGGTGCATTGCCCGGAATCCAACCTCAAGCTTGCCAGCGGGTTCTGCCCGGTGGCCAGGCTGCAGGCTGCCGGGGTCAATGTGGCGCTGGGTACCGATGGCTGTGCTAGCAACAACGATCTGGACATGTTCGGCGAGATGCGTACCGCCGCGCTGCTGGCCAAGGGCGTGGCGTCCGATCCGCGCGCGCTGGATGCAGCGTCCGCGCTGCGCATGGCGACCCTCAACGGTGCACAGGCGATCGGCATGGGCGAGCGCATCGGCTCGCTGGTGGCCGGCAAGCAGGCCGACCTGATCGCGGTGCGGCTCGACGAGATCGAATCAGTGCCGTTCTACCACCTGGCTTCGCAGCTGGTGTATGCCGGCAACCGGCGCCAGGTCAGCGATGTCTGGATCGCCGGTCGGCGCCAGTTGGCCGATGGCGTGCTCGCTCTCCTCGACACCACCGAACTGCGCTGCCGCGCGCAGCGCTGGCAACGTTTTTTGGCAGGCAACGCATGAGTACGATCGAGAATCCGCAGACCGATCGCGCGCTCGTCGCGCCGGCAGCACCGGCCAACGCCGACGCTGCCGAACTGGCCGTGTTCGCGCGCCTTGCGCCGCGTTGGTGGGACCCGGAGGGCGAATCGCGCGCGCTGCACGATCTGAACCCCGTGCGCCTCCAATACGTGGCCGATCGCTGCCAGCTCATCGGTTCACAGGTGGTCGATGTCGGTTGCGGCGGCGGCCTGCTGTCCGAAGCGCTGGCCGCGCAAGGTGCCGGGGTGACCGGCATCGATCTCGGCGAAGAGGTACTCGCGGTAGCGCGCCTGCACCTGCTGGAGTCGGGTCTGGCGGTCGACTACCGGCTGGAGAGCGCCGAACAGCACGCCACCGCGCGTCCGGGCCACTACGCAGCACTGACCTGCATGGAGATGCTCGAGCACGTGCCCGACCCGGAAGCCGTCGTAAAGGCCTGTGCGGACCTGCTGCGCCCCGGCGGCCAGGCCTTCTTCTCCACCATCAACCGCACGCCGCTCGCGTTTGCGGGGGCGATCGTTGGTGCCGAGTACGTGCTGCGCATGCTGCCGCGTGGCACCCACCGCTACGACCGCTTCATCCGGCCCAGCGAGCTGGCGCGCGCGCTGCGCGGGGCCGGATTGGTGGTGCGCGATATCGCGGGCCTGCGTTACGACCCGATCCTGCGCCGCGCCGCGCTGACCAGCGGCACCAGCATCAACTACATCGTGCACGCGGAGAAGCCGGCTTGACGGGCGCCATCCTGGTCGAGGCCGTGCTGTTCGACCTCGACGGAACCCTCGCCGACACCGCACCCGACCTGATCGATGCTGCCAATCGGCTGCTGGGAGAGCTCGGGCGGGAGCCGGCTCCGGCGCAGCGCCTGCGCCCGATGGTGTCACTGGGCGGTACGGCGATCCTGCGCGCGGCGATGCCGGACTGGGACCCGGCCGACAGCGCGCCGCTGCAGCGTTTCCTCGCCATCTACCGCGAACGGATCTGCATCCAGACACGACTCTATCCGGGCGTCGAGACGGTGCTCGACGCCATCGAGGCGGCAGGCAAGGGCTGGGGCATCGTGACCAACAAACCCGGTTGGCTGACGACTCCGCTGCTGCAGGCGCTGGGTCTTTCCCGCCGCGCAGGTTGCGTGGTCAGCGGCGACAGCCTGCCGACCCGCAAGCCGGATCCGGCCCCGCTGCTGCACGCCTGCCGCGAACTCGTCGCACGCCCCAGCCACACCGCCATGGTCGGCGACGACGCTCGCGATCTGGATGCGGCGATCAATGCCGGTGCGCTGGCGGTGCTGGTCGAATGGGGTTACGGCAGCGACGCTGCGCGCGAGTCGCACCCGGCGGTGGCGCGGATCGGGTCGATCGAGCAGTTGTTGCCGCTGCTCGGCCTGCCGCGATGAGTGCTGCGGATTCGGCCTATGCCAGCCACATCGCGCAGTGGCTGGACGCCGAGCCGGAGCTGCGTCTGGCGCGGCTGTTCGTGGCGCAGGCGCGCGACCCGCGGGTCGAAGCGATCGAAGCGATCGCGCATGCGCTGCATGCGAGCCTGTTCGGCCTGCAAGAGGCGCAGCTTGTGCAGGCAAAACTGGCGTGGTGGCTCGACGAACTTGCGCAGCAGACACCGCGCCATCCGCTGACCAGGCAACTGCACGCGCTGGACGACGGCGCGGCTGCAGCCGCGCCGTTGCGCGAGGTGGCGGCTTCGGTGTGGCGACTCGCGCAGCGCGGCTCGATCGAATCGTTCGAGCATTTGCTCGAACCACTGAGCGCTGCTGCCGAGGGCGTGGTACGTGCGCGCCATGCGGTAGGTGTCGAAGACGCCGCGATTGGACCCGCGCCGCTGGCGGTCGCCGCGGCACGCCTGTTGGCAGCCGCGCGCGATTGGCCGCGTTTCGCGCGACCCGAGCGCGCGCTGCTGCCGCTGCAGCTACTGGCCGCGCAACGCATCGACCGCGCAGGCGGCGCGGACGGCGTTGGCGCCATCAGCGCAGCGCGCGCCGTATTTGCCGCAATGCAGGATGTGTTCGACACTGCAGCTGGCACGGCACTGCGCGGTATCGACGGCGCACGGGTTGCCGCAGCAATGATCTGGGCCCGGCGATTGCTCGCAACACCGCAGGCGGCAGTCGAGGGGCGCATCGGAGCGCCGCGCGTGTCGCTCGTGCTGGGGTTGTGGCGGGTCGGTCGTCGCAGCTGACCCCGAGCGAACATGTGCCAACACCAGGCCCGGCTTGCGCGGTACCGCAGACCATGTGTTCCGTCGCGCGCGCTGGCGGCCGGCGGCATGCCGGGAATTGACACCCGATCCACGAGGCCCCATTTACCGTACTGGTTCTCCCACCAGATGCTGGTGCCGGTGGCTTCAACGCAGACAAGGAATCAGGTTCCATGGGCAGACTTCCCAAGGTGGCGCGCGTGATGCCGGATATCGCCAAGGAAGCGCGCGCGACAGTAGCCGGACGCCTCGATTGGGTCGGCATGGACCGCATCGAGGTTCCACTGAGCCTGCAGCAGCCGGATGGCCGCATCGTCACCGCGCCCGCGCGGGTCAGCGCCTTCGTCGATCTGCAGCGGCCGGAAGTGCGCGGCATCCACATGTCGCGGCTGTATCTGCATGTCGACCGCGCGCTCGGCGAGGGGCCGCTGACGCCCGCTTCGCTGCGTGCCTTGCTCGAGGGTTTTCTCGCCTCGCATGGCGACCTGTCGTCGCGCGCGCTGGTGCGGATCGAATTCGACCACATGCTGCGCCGCCCGGCGCTGGTGTCGGACAACACCGGCTGGCGCTCGTATCCGGTGGCCGTCAGCGGTTTGCTCGACGGCGGCCAGTACTCGCTCGAAGTCGCGCTGCAGGTCCAGTATTCGAGCACCTGTCCGTGTTCGGCCGCGCTGGCCCGCCAGCTGATCCAGGAAAAGTTCCTCGGCGATTTTCCGGCCGAGGAAGGGCTCGACTACCAGCGCGTGCTGGCGTGGCTGGGCAGCGAGCAGGGCATCGTGGCCACGCCGCACAGCCAGCGCAGCACGGCTGCGTTGCGCGTGCGGCTGGATCCCGCGCGCGACGACTTCGCGTTGCTCGCACTGATCGATCGGGTCGAAGGTGCCCTGCGTACCCCGGTGCAGGCAGCGGTCAAGCGCGAGGACGAACAGGCCTTCGCGCGCCTCAATGGCGCCAATCTGATGTTTTGCGAGGACGCTGCACGGCGCATCCAGGCAGCGCTCAATGCCGACCCGGAAGTGCTGGATTTCTGGGCCCGCGCCGCGCACCACGAGAGCCTGCACCCGCATGATGCGGTTGCGGTGACGACCAAGGGTGTTGCCGGCGGTTACGTGGCCGGTAGCGATTGCATGATCCCGCTCCAGGACTGAAGCGGCCCGACACCCTGAGCGGCGGGCGCTTTTCGCCTCAATCCGCCGCGCGGTCGATCAGCAACGCAGGGTCCAGTCGCTCGCCGAACCAGTTCAAACCCCAGTGCAGGTGCGGCCCGCTGGCGCGGCCGGTCGCGCCGACCGCCGCAATGCGCTGGCCCTGTTCGATGCGTGCGCCGACTGCCACGTCGATCCGACTCAAATGGATGAATACGCTGCTCAGACCGTGCCCGTGGTCGATCAGCAGGGTGCCGCCGGTCAGATACAGCGCGGGGTCGACGAAGGTCACGATGCCAGCGGCCGGGGCCATGATCGGCGTGCCGCTCGGCGCTGCGATATCGAGCCCCATATGCGGACTCTTGGCAGTGCCGTTGAGCACGCGCTGACTGCCATAGACGCCGCTGATGCGCCCCGCCAGCGGGCGGATGAAGCCGAAGCGAAAGTCCAGCCGCGGGTCGTCGCGTTCGCGCGCACGTGCCACCCGCGCCTGCTCGGCAAGGATCCGCGCCGCCAGTTCCGGCGCCGGATTGACCGTCGACTCCGGCACGCCGTCCACGCGCTCGAGCCGCCAGCTGCGGGCGGTGACGGTGATCGGGTAGGGGTGCGGCGCGGCCTTTCCGGGTCCGGCCTCGACGGTCAGCGTGGCCGGCGCATCGCGTGCGACGCCAAACACGAAGGTGCCGTCGCCCGCCACCCGCAGGGTGCGGCCGCCGAAGCGTACAGTGCAGCCGCGGTCGATCCGGCCGACGACCAGGCCGCCTTGCGCAACAGCCTGCGGCAGCTCCGGCACGCAGGCTGCCGTGGCAGCCGGCGTCGACCCAAGCGCGGCAAACAGGGCGGCGATCATTCGGGTGGATCCGCCGGGGTTGGCGCCGGCGACCGGCGCCAGAAGCGGCGCGGAAACACGCTGGGCACGGGGTCCAGTCCACCCTCGCACAGTGGCTGGCAGCGCAGGATCCGGAACATGCCGAGGGTGCCGCCCCGCACCACGCCGAAGCGCGCAATCGCCTCGCTGGCATAGGCCGAACAGCTCGGATGGAAGCGGCAGCGCTGGCCCAGAATTGGACTGAGCAGCGCGCGGTAAACCCGCAGCAGGCCTAGCGCTGCGCGCTGTGCAAGGGACGGTTGTGGGTCGATTTGACCAGGGCCCGTGGAGCGGCGCGGTTGCCGCAGTAGGACGACTAGGCTATAACACGGCCCCGCTGCGCCTCAACCCGGCACCGTTCCGCAGTCCGGCCATCGCGCAGCGATCGTTGCCGCAACAGGATTACGATAACGCCATGGCGAAGAAGGCCAGTTCCAAGAAGCCCGCGAAAGCGGCACCGCGCCCTGCCAAGGGCAAACCGGACAAATCGGCGAAGTCGAGCAAGGCGAAGCCCGCTGGCGCGCTCAAGAAGCTCGTGGCGAGTGTGGTCAGTCGCGCCAAGGCGGCTGTCGCCGGCAAGCCGAAGGCCAAGCCGAAACCGGCAGCAAA
>JBBSDI010000193.1:0-7062 GCA_038249585.1 Lysobacterales bacterium
AGGTCGGGGGCGACCTGCGCTACGACCACGGGATGCCGCGCAGGCCGGATGGCGGGTCTGCGACCCGCCACTCCATGTCCTCGTCTGCATCCCGTCCTCGTGTGCAGCCCGACCCCGTTTCTGGTCCCGGTTCGCGCCCCTGCGCGCTCAAGCGCACGACGCATTGCGGTTTTCGCCACCTTTGTGCGTAGATAGATACAGGGGCGGCCCGTGGCCGCCGTGGGGAAAGGTTCATGCGTGCAATTCTTGCAACGCTGTTGGCCGTCAGCGCCGCACTCGTGCCGCATGGCGCGCTCGCGGCCCCGCCGCCCAAGGTCAGCGTGCAGCCCGGCATCTCCGGTGCGTGGTTCGACCCGGCGAAGGACGGCCAGGGGTTCATCTTCCAGGTGATCGATGCGCGCACGGCGCTGACCGTCTGGTACACCTTCGACCCGCAGGGCAACCAGGCCTTCCTGATCGGAACCGGCGAGATCCAGGGCAATCGCGTGGTGATGACCAACCTCTCGCGCACCCGCGGCGGGCGCTGGGGTGCCGCGTTCAATGCCGCGCAGGTGGTGCGCGAGGACTGGGGCGATGTGACCTTTACCTTCGACACCTGCGATCGCGGCACCGCGGTGTATACGCCAGGCACCAGCGGCTGGCCGGCCGACACCCTCAACCTGCAGCGTCTGACCGCGCCGCGCGGGGTCAGCTGCAACAACAGCCTCGCCGGCGATGCGCGTAAGTTCCTGCATGGCGCGATCAGCGGCGCGTGGTTCGATCCTGACCGCGACGGCGAGGGCTGGCTGGTCGAAGTGCTCAGCGCCGATCTCGCCGTGGCGTTCTGGTTCACCTACACGCCGGACGGTCGTCAGGCGTGGATCGGCGGACTCGGGCGCATCGTCAACGGTTCGATCATCGTCGATCAGGCCACGCAACCGGTGGGCGGCCGCTTCGGACCGGGCTTCAATCCCGCGCAGGTCGTGCGCCAGCCCTGGGGCAGCTTTGCGCTGACGATCACCGGCTGCCAGCGCGCGGTGGCAACCTCCGCCGGGCCGGCCAGCTATCCCCCGTTCGATTACAACAACGTGCAGCAACTGACCGCAATCGCCGGCACCCAGCCCTGCGCCTTCACGGTAGGAAGCTTCGCGCTGTCGGGCAGCGTACGCGCACCCGCCGCCAACGTGCTCGACGGCGATGTCAATGATCCGAGCACGCCCAATCGCGACAACGACAGCTTCCAGCAGGCGCAGCCGATCGGCAACCCGGCGCTGGTGCAGGGTTATGTCACGCGGGCCGCAACCGCGCGCGGCGGTGATCGCTTCGCCGCCAGCGCCGATGAACTCGATGTGTTCAGCGCCAGCCTGATCGCGGGCCAGGACGTGCGGCTGGCGATCGCCGATCACGACGCCGCGCGCAGCGACGCGGTCGATCTCGACCTGTATCTGTTCCGCAGCACCGATACGGCCAACCCGGTCGCTGCGAGCGAAGGCACGGGGCCGCTGGAATCGCTGCGCGTGCCGTCCGCCGGCGCCTATTTCGTCGTCGTGCGCGGATTCGCCGGTGCATCCAACTACACGCTGGCAGTGCAGACCGCGGCCGCAGCCGCCGCCGCCGCCACCGCCGGTCGCCTGAGCGCGCTCGATGACATGCGCACCGACACCCTGGTCGCGGAGCTCCAACAGCCACCCGATGACGACGCGCAGCGCAATCAACGCGTGGCCAAGGCATCGTTCCTGCGCATGGGTCTGGACGTGCGTCTGGGCGCGCTGGGCCAGCCGTTGCTGATCGACCTGGGTACGCCCAAGCAGCGCGCCGCGGCCTTCGCGAAGCTCGGCAAGTCGGCAACCGACACGCAGCCACTGGCGCTGTACAGCGATCCGGCATTGCGCGACCGCTTCGAGGTGATCCGCTTCGTCAAGGCCCTGCGCGCTGCAAAGGGCGTGCGCAATGCCGACCCGAACTACGTCATGCGCGCCAGCGCGGTGCCCAACGATCCGGGATACCGCCTGCAGTGGCACTACCCGTTGATCAATCTCGAGCAGGCCTGGAATCTGACCACCGGCAGCGACAGCGTGGTCGCCGCGGTGATCGACACCGGCGTGGTGCCGCATCCGGACTTCGGCGCGAACCTGCGTTACTCGCTCGGCTACGACTTCATCTCCAGTCCGCTGATCTCGCTCGATGGCGACGGCATCGATGCCAATGCCGACGACCCTGGCGATCGCTCCAGTCCCGACGGTAGCTCGTCCTTCCACGGCACCCATGTGGGCGGCACCATGGGTGCGGCCAGCAACAATGGCGTGGGTGTCGCTGGCGTGGCCTGGCGCGTGCAGTTGATGCCGGTGCGTGTGCTCGGCGATGGCGGCGGCACTGTGTTCGACATCGCGCAGGGCATCCTGTGGGCCGCGGGACTGCCCAATGTCAGCGGCCGCCTGCCCGCACAGCGCGCGGACGTGCTGAACCTGAGCCTCGGGGGCATGGCTTCCGCGTGTCCCGACATCTATCTGAATGCAGTGGCGCGCGCGCGCGCCGCCGGCAGCATCGTGGTTGCCGCCGCGGGCAACGAGGCGACCACCCGGCCGTCGATTCCGGCAGTCTGTCCGGGCGTGGTGTCGGTCAGCGCGATCGACATGGTCGGGCGCCTTGCGCCTTACTCGAACTCCGGCAGCAGCATCGATGTGGCCGCACCCGGCGGCGACGTTTCCGTCGACCTCGACGCCGACGGCTTCGCCGATGGCGTGCTCAGCCTGCTCGCGAGCGGCGAACAGAACAATCGCAGCCCGGCAGAAGCGTTCGAGCAGGGCACGTCGATGGCCTCGCCGCATGTGGCGGGCATCGTGGCGCTGATGAAAGCGGTCAACCCGGGACTCACGCCGGCACAGTTCGACAGCCTGCTCACCAGCGGCGCGATCACCATCGATCTGGCCAACAACGGGCCCAATGTGCGCGACGACACCTACGGCTATGGCGTGATCGATGCGTTCCGCGCGGTGGCCGAGGCGCGGCGCCTGGCCACGGCAGCGGCGATTCCGCCGGCGCTGTCGGTGCTGCCCGGCACGTTGGACTTCGGCGACTCGCTGACCAGCGCCACGCTCACGGTGGGCAATGCAGGGCAGGGCACGCTCACCGTCAGCGCGGTCACCGCCACGCGGCCTTTCGTGTCGGTGACGCCGCTGCAGGTCAACGCGCAGGGCCTGGGCACGTACAGCATCCGGATCGACCGTGCGGGCCTTGCGCCAGCGGCCTATTCGGCCGATCTGCGCGTGGTCTCGAGCGCGGGAACCGTCGGCGTCAATGTCGGACTGCGCGTGGGCTCGCTCGCCCCCGGCAGCGTGGGCACGCTGTACGTGCTCGCCATCGACGCGGTGACCGGCTTGGTGTTACGCGAACAGCGCGTGGAGCCGGCCGCGGGCAGCTATGCCTTTGCCATCGGCGCGAACCTCCCCGGCGACTACTTTGTGTTCGCCGGCTCCGACATGGACAACGACGGCTTCATCTGCGATGCCGGCGAATCCTGTGGCGCCTACACGAGCCTGGCGCAACCCTCGCGCGCACAGATCACAGCGTCCAATCTCGCGCTGGTGCCGTTCGTGGCAACCAGCGATACCGACGCCCTGAGCGGCGCTGCTCCGGCGGCAGCGTCGGCGATGTCGTTCGCAGGCAGCACGCAGGCCGGCCAACGCAGCATGTCGATCCGCCGCCCTGTCGCCGCCCCGCGCTGAGCTCTGCCAGCGCGGTGAACGGAACATCGGCGAGCGGACACGGTGAACGTGACAGGCATCGATCCGAAACATCCTTCCGGATACCGCTGGGTGACGGCAACCACCCACTGATGCCAGTCCATGTTCGCACCCTTGTTCGCACCCTTGTTCGCATTTTGGCGCAACGCCACACGGGCAAGATCACCGGGAGAGTAGCGGCGCCCCCGAGGGCAGTACCATAACCGGGTTGCGGGCCCAGGCGCCGTCGCACGGCATAATGCCGGTTTTTCCGGGGGCTGCACCGATGATCGAACGCCGCCGCACCGCCTACGTGCCGGCGTTGACCGGGCTGCGCGGCATTGCGGCATCTGCCGTACTGGTCTTCCACGCATGGCAGTTTGCCGGTGGGCCGCATTGGACGGTTCCGGGGATTGGATACCCGCTGCATGCGATCGTCGGCACCGGCTGGCTCGGTGTTGATCTGTTCTTCGTGCTGTCGGGGTTTCTGCTGGCACAACCGTTTCTTGCTGCCAATGCAGGAGAGGGCCGCTGGCCCGCACTGCCGGCCTATGTGCTGCGTCGCGCGCGTCGGGTGATGCCGGCGCTGTGGCTGCAGATCGCGCTGCTGTTCGTGCTTGGCTTGCTGTGGGCAGGCGCGCGGCGCTTCGATGTCGCCACCGCGCTGGGGCACGGACTGTTTCTGGCGCCATGGATCAGCGACCTGCCGATCATCAATCCGGTTTACTGGTCGCTGCCGGTGGAGTGGTGGTTCTACTTCGCGCTGCCGCTGGTGTGTTGGGTGCTGGGTCGGGCTCGCTGGTGGCTGGCACTCGCGCTGGTGCTGATGTGCGTGGTCAGCTTTCGCCTGTTGTGCTACGGCTGGCTGCTCGACGAGCGCACCGGCATGTTCAGCTATCCGGCCATCATCGGGCTGGGCGCGCGCTGGGACCAGTTCACGCTTGGCATCCTGGCGGCGTTGGCGCATCGCCATGTCGACCCCGCAGGATGGTTGCGTCGACTCGCGTTCTGGGGTGGGCTGGCGGCACTGCTGGTCTTCGTGCCCTGGCTGTTCCCGCGTGGCGACATCTACGTGCAGGTGGACTATCCCTATCTGCTGGTCCACCACACCTGGATCGGACTGCTGCTGGCGGCGGTGGTGTTTGGCGCCGCCGGAACCGCATCGTTGGGAACACGGCTATTGGGCGCGCGCGTGCCACGCTGGATCGGCACGATCAGCTACAGCTTGTACCTGTGGCACTACCCGGTGCTCGAGTTCACGAGAGGGCTGGGCCTTTACAACAGTCTGGGTACTGCCGGGGCCACGCTGCTGGCGATTGCAGCATCGGTACTGTTGGCCTGGGCATCCTGGTGGGTGGCCGAGCGGCCGTTCCAGCGCGGCTGACTATCATTCCGGGTATCGGTTGACGGCCGATTGCGACAGGCAACATTCCGGGTATCGGTTGGTGACTGCCCGAGTTCGGCGCCAGTTTGGCTGCACCGGTTCGACAACGGAAAAGGCCAATTGATGCCTGTTCTTGTTCGTTCGTCCTTGTTCGTCGTCCTGAACGCCCAGGATGGTGTCCAGGAGTCTCCGATTTGCCTTCTCGGCCGCTGGCGGCTTGATCACTCCCCGCGTTCAGGTTTTGCGTTCGCTGGCTCGAATCCGTTGCCGAAGACAGCGCCATCCAGTGTGCGCGTGAAGACCAGCACGCTGCTGCCAATGGCGGTCGGGTTGAGCGTGTCGCCAATATCGAGAACAGCGACCAGCTTGCGTGCTTGAAACGCGCCGAAGTCGGCGTCAAGCAGCGCATCGAACGGCGTGAACGCGGCCACTGTGGACGGCACGCTGGCTCCAAGCGCCGCACTTTGCGCCGTGCCTTGGGCAACGACGGCGTAATCGAGCGTGACGCGATCGGCTGCGTTGGCTTGGCTCGCCGCGAAGTTTTGCGCGACGATCCAATAGCGCGTGTCGCTTAAGTTGTTGAGCAAGCACTGCTCGCTACCGGTCGGTCCATTGCTTGCGCAGCGCTGCTCATCGAGGCTGGCAAGCCCGTCGTTGTTGAGGTCTACGCCCACGAAGAGGTCGATATCGGCAGCGCCGCTGGCTTCAAGGTCCACCCAAACAGTGCGGGCGGCTGAAGGCAGATTGAGCAAGATGCTGCGCGTATTGCTGCCCGCATCGTAGGGGTCGTTGACGGTCGGGTCTTGGATAAGCTGGCTTGTGTCCTCGGTCGCTTCGCTGGGGACACTCACGCGCGCAGCCAACGGCCCGCTGAAGCTTCCGCTGGCAAAATCCGGCAATGCGTATGTCTGCACATTCGCTTGCGCGCTGAGCGCAATCAAGACGGGCATGCGGCGGCCGTTGGCGCCGCCCAGCAGCACCGGTAGGCGGATATCCGGAAGCCCCGCGCTGCGCAGAAAGATTTCTCCAGAGGCCTGCGCTGCAACCGCGATGCCGCTGCTGATTTGCGCGCCAACGTTCAACGTCTGGCTTTCCCCAGCGGCCAGCGTAAAGCTGCTGGGGTTGACCCAAAGTGCAACCCCGTTCGGTGCGGAGGTGCTTACCGTGTAGCTGTGGGCGCGGCTATCGGGGTTGCGCACGCGACGCTGCCAAGTGCAGCTGCGCGCGCAGGTTGTGTTGTTGAGTGAAGCGAGGTTCAGCGCGCCTGGATTGCCGCCGACACTTGGGTCGGCTGCGCGAAAGCCTGCGATTGACTGGTCCAGTAACAGCCCGCTGCGACTGGCGCGCTCGATATCGATGCGGCCCGCGCCAGTTTCCTCGACCCCCAGGCGCGCGCCGAGACTGCTCGCACTGACGATTTCAGGCTCGGTCGAGGTAGTCAGCGCCGAGAGTATTTCAGCGGGCGTCCACTGTGGGCGGAGCGCCTTCAAAAGCGCCGCCGCGCCCGCTACATGCGGCCCCGCGAACGAGGTGCCGGCGACGGTAACCACCACGTCTGGCGGCACGGGATCGCCGGGCAGCTCGCCGCGATTTGCCGTGTCGAGACGGTCGCCCGGTGCAAGAACATCCGGTTTGATCACGTCGAAATCTGGGTTGGGTCCGCGCGAACTGAATACCGACAGCAATTCACGCGGGACCGCGGGCGGGCTAAGGCCAGACACCCTGCCACGGCGCTCGCCGCCTCCGCGCACCCATGCGCGCAAGCGCGCCCCGTCGTTTCGGCTGACCGCGATCAGCATCGGATAGTTGGGCCGTGGGGTAACTCCGAATGATTCCAGAAGCGGCAACGGCGCGTCGGTTGATGCGATCACCACGATCGCGCGCGGCAAGCCACGAGCGACATTCAGTCCATAGACAATGCTCAACTGACCGAGTGGACTAAGCGTCCCACGCTGATCGCAGACAAGAAGTTTGTCG
>JBBSDI010000194.1:0-7050 GCA_038249585.1 Lysobacterales bacterium
GCAGGTTGCGAGCGACCGCCTCACCTCCACCGAGCAGCGCGACGAGATCGAGTTCGCGCGCTTCGCAAGGTTCAATCAGCACTGCCGCGCAGCGGCGAAGCGTCAGTTCCTTTTCCATCACCCGTTCGGCCGTCACAAAAAGCCCCAAGCTACGCGTTGTTGCGGTAGCGGGCAATGGCTACCCTTGCAAGGCGACGCAGACCGCGTTGCAGGCCAGCGCGGGCGGTAACCTTCGCGCCAGCCAACAGATCGCCACTCAATCAGGGGGCAACATGGCTTACGATCTTTCCGCAGCACAGGTCGATACTCTGCTGGAGAAGCTGACCAACGACGAGGCGTTTCATGCCGCATTCGCGGCCGATCCCGCTGCAGCACTCGCGTCGATCGGCTTGCCAACGACGCTTGCGGAGTGCGTCAGCAACGCGTCGCTGGCTTCGCAGGCGGATATCGCTGCCGGCAGGGCGAGCATCCAGGCGCTGTTGACCGATCCCACGCTCTCATCGCAGCACATCCACGAGCTGGCAGCGCAATAACGCGTTGCCCGGCTTGCCGAGCGCAGTCACGCGCTCGCGAAACTTTTGAAGTCCCGCGCATCGCGCTGCCTCAGCGCTCGGCGGGCAGCTGTCCAGGCACTGCAACGCGCACGCGCAGCGTCGCGGGCAGATCCGCGACGCGCCAATGCGCGGTAAAGCGCGAAGCGTCGACTGCAGCCGCATCGCCCCCCGCTTGCGTTGCCTGCAGTTCGGCCAGTCGCAGCAGCGCGAGCGTCGACCACGCGACGTTCAGTGGCCGCAGCATGTAGTAGCTGTTGTACTCGCCCCACGCGCGACCGCGGTGCGCGGCAAGCCACTCGAACATGGCTTGCGCTTCGGCAGTTCGGCCGGCTCTCGCCAGCGCCTCGGCGAGTGTGACGCGGGTCAGGTACAACTCGGTGCCATCCAGTCGCGCCTGCAGGCTGGCAACCGCCTCGGCAGGTCGATCTTCAGCGAGGCTCAGCGCACCTTGTGCTGCAGCCTGCATCTGTTCCATCACCGGTCTGCCGGCCGCGACCACCACCGGACGCGCGGCGATCAGCGCTTCGCGGGATAGCGCGGTACGGCCGATGTTCGCTGCGAGCCAGGCGCCTACCATCGCATCGAACGCCGTTTGCTGCTGCTTGGCGCCGTCGGTATCGCGGATTCCCTCCAGCGCGGACTGCACGAAGGCTTCGACCTGGCCCGGATAGTTCGCATCGGGTGCCAGCGATTCGATCGTCAGCGCAATGCCGCGGTACACGCCCTCGAATGGCCGCCCCAGCGCGCTTGCGCGGGTCACGGCGTTTTCGGCGGCAGCGTCCGCGTCGGTGAACTTGCCCTGGTCGATCGCCAGCGCCACCCGCAGTACCTCCACCGACAGGTCGTTGGCTTCGACGCCGGACAGGCGCACCGCGGCCAGCGCTTCGCTCGCGCGGGTGAACTGGCGCCGCGCTGCCAGCGCATCGCCGTGGACCAGCCCGAGGCCGTCGCCGCCGAGGTCGCGTGCTGCGGAAAGGTGGCGGTCGGCGGCCTCGAAATCGTCCTGTGCGAGCGCGATGGTGCCAAGCATGTAGTGGGTGTTGCCAAGTCGCGGGCTGAAGTTCGACAGCGCCTTGCGCGCGCTCTCGGCCGCCTCGGGATACTGGTTCGCATAGGCGTACGCGAACAACGCGTAGTTCGCGTGCGCGCCGTAGTAGTCCGGGTACACGGTGCCAAGCGATTTCCAATGCGCCTGCATCGGTTCGAACGGACCGAGGGTCGCAGACAGGGCTTCCAGATAGAGCCGTTCGCGCGCAGCCAGCCGCTCCGCAAGCTCGAGTGCTTTCGACAAATGCACGCGTGCGCCATCGCGATCGTCGCCCGCGAGCTTCACTCGCCCGACGCTGGCGTGTGCCAGCGCGAACTCAGGGTCGAGTGCCAGCGCGCGTTCGTACAGCGAGATCGCCTCGCGCCCGCGCCCGCCCGCTTCGGCTTTGGTGCCCAACGAGTAGGCGCGAAGCGCATCGAGGTTCGCCGTGGTGACTCTCTCCAATGGCTGTCCGTCGGTTTCGATCGCCGCCAGCGCTTCGCCAAGGCGCCCGCGCAGTTCGCGGGTCACCTCGTCGACCGAGTCGAGCACCGATTCGGCGCCGCGGCCGTCGGCGGACTCCGCGTACACCGTGGTCTGCGTGTTCGGATCGATCACCTCGGCGCTGATCCGCACCCGCCCACCGACTTCGGTGACGGTCGGCACGATCACCGCCCGCGCACCCTCGCGCAGCGCGATCTCCGCGGCGATCTCGCGATCGACCGGCGTCCCGGGTTCGCGCTCCATGCGCGCAAGCGACTGCCGCACTTTCATGTCCGACACCACGTTGACGAAGCGCGATTGCTCGAGGCTCACGCGGAATGCGGTTTCCAGCGGTTCGAGCAGGTTGGCGTCGGATGTCAGGTTGCGCAAATCGCCGATCACCACCCAGTCGCGTGGCGCGAATGCGATCGCCGACTGCGTGCGCACCGACAGATACAGCGGTATACCGAAGGCCACCACCAGCAAGCTGGCCGCCACCGTCATGCTGGCGCCGCGCCGCCACCACGGCACCAGGCGTTGCGCTTTCTCCGAGGAGGGCGGGACTCGGAACGGTGCGAGACCCTGCTCGCCGACTTCCCACACGTTGACCTTTTCGAGCATTCCCTTGAAGCGATAGCTGCCATGCAGCAACCAGCGCAGGCCCGCGACGCGCGCACCCAGTTCACCCTGCGATCGCTCGGCCAGCGCATAGGCAAGGCCCGACATCAAGGTCTGGCCGGGTCCGGCCAGACCCATCAGGCGGGCCGCCAAGGGCTTGGCCAAACCCTCGACGTCGACCGGCTTGGCGCCGCGCGCGACCTCTTCGCGGCTGTTGTCCCACATCAGGACCTCGCCGACATGGATGCCGACCCGCGCGCGCAGCTTGACGTTTTCAACCGCTTCGAACTCGGACAGCGCGCGGTGGTAGTTGAGGGCGAACATCACTGCCTGGATCGGGCGTTCGAACAGGATCAGGAAGCCATCGGTCTTGTCGATCTCCTGCCCGCCATGCCGGTGCAGCAGCGCGCGCGAGAGTCGATCGTGGCGGCGCATCAGTTCGGCGGCCGCCTGGTCGCCGAGTTCTTCCAGCAGTGCTGTCGAGTCGACCAGGTCGCACAGGACCAGAGCGCGCAGCACGGCGACCCCGTGGTCGGGAATCTCCGCGTTGGGTCCTTCTTCGGCGGGCTGACCGATAGGCATGAGGGCCTACACGCCCAACTTGTAGTTGTCGCCGCCTTCGCCCTTGACCTCGTACAGCGTGCAGTCGGCGTCCGAGTACCACGTCGACCACTCGGTGCGGTCGTCGCACAGGCTGCCGCCGATGCTGACCGTCACCTGCAGGGTGCGCTGCGCGGCGGGAAAACGCAGCGCGCGCACGCACGCCACGATGCGGCTGGCGCGCGCCTCGAGCTCGGCTGCATCGCGCACCTGCGCGAGCAAAGCGAACTCGTCCCCACCCAGGCGGCAGGGCAGATCGGTGGGACCGGCCGCGTTCTGGATTTCCTGCGCGATGGCCTTGAGCACCTGGTCGCCCATCAAGTGGCCGCAGTAGTCGTTGATCTGCTTGAAGCGATCGAGGTCGACCAGCAGCAGCCCTGGCTTGAGGCCCGCGACGCGCTGCACGGCGAGTCCGTCGAGGAACGCATACAGGCCACGGCGGTTGCACAGGCCGGTCAATTCGTCGGTCTGGATCAGGCGCTCGGCAGTATTGAGCTGGGTCTGGGTCTGGCGCAGCGAATCGAGGGTGACCATCAGGTCCTCGTTGCGCCGTTTGAGGCTGGCGATCAGCTGCTGTTCGCTGGCCACCAGATACGCGAACGAGCGGCGCATGAAATGCGCCAGCAGGCTGGGCTCACGCTCGAGCAGCGTCTCGAACGCGCCGTTGTCGACCACATGCAGCACGGCGGACTCTGCAGCGACCGCATTGGCGACCCGGGCGTGGTTGCCGATGAACAGGGCCAACTCGCCGAAGAACTCGCGCGCGCCGATCACCTTTTCCGGCAGCCCGTTGCCGAACTCCAGTTGCACCGAACCGGACTCGACCACGAACATGCTGCGACCCAGCTCGCCGCGGGTGAAGATCAGCTCTCGGGGCAGCACCTCGCGACGGCGGCCGGAATCGCTGAACAGGCGAAACTCCGCGTCCGACAGCTGCCGCGGCAGCAGCGGTGTGCGCGCCCGCTGCAGCGCAAGCTCTGCCGCTGCCGCTACTTTAAGATTTCCAGCCGTGGACACGCCCATCTCCTGCCGTCGCGGTACCGAGCCGCCCGATCATACCCAAGCACCGGGGGGGAGTGTTGCGCCGGGTCACCGCCGGTGGTTTTGGCTATCCTGCGGGGATATGGCCCTACCGGATCCGCGTTTGAACCCGTTTTCCGTGCTGTCGTCGCTGCTCATCGGGCTGGCGATGCTGACCGGCGCGCCTGCATACGCGTCCGAACCGTTCGCCGGGGATTCCACGACCACACCCTATGCCGCACTCTACGCAGCGTTCGCCGCAGCACGCGGGGTCGAGGATCACCCCCGTTTGCGCGCGGTGCAACGGATCGAAAGCAAGTTGCCGGGCGTGCGTGCGCAGGATATCGCGGTCGTGATCCATGGTCGCGCAACGCCGATCCGGCTGGTGATCGGCGCCGACGGTGGCGTCGCGTTTCCGCTGCGCGACGATCTGCTCGCGGAGAACCCGCCGGTGACCAGCAACCAGCCGCGCGGTTCGCTGACCCTGTCGGTGACGCTGGCCCTGCGTACTCCGAGCGCTACGCGGGTGCCGGCGGCCGAACTGCGCGCGGCTCTGGACGCGGTCGATGCGTGGATAGCCGAGCAGCCCGCTGGCGAGTCGACGGGTCGTGCGCGTGGTGCTGCATTCCGATTTCCGCCAGGTGCTGGCGCCAGCATTACCGTGCGCGGCGCAAGCGAACGCTTTTTGCTGGCCGATGCACAGGGCCGCATCGTGCTGATGCGCGATCCTGATCTGAATCACGCATCCGACATCGAACTGTCGCAGCTGCCGCTGGAAGTCTTGCCCTGGATCGCACCCTAGAGGAACCCACATGAGCGAACGTCCCACCCTGGTCATCGGCAACTGCCGCTACTCGTCATGGTCGCTAAGGCCGTGGCTGCTGCTCAAACACTTTGCGGTGGAGTTCGACACCGTTGTGCTGCCGCTCGATACACCGGACTTCCAGCGCGATATCCGCACCTGGTCGCCAACTGGCCGAGTCCCTGCCTTGCGCCATGGCGCGATCGATGTGTGGGACTCGCTGGCGATCTGCGAGTACGTCGACGAAAGTTTTCTCGATGGCCATGGCTGGCCGGCCGATCGGTCGGCGCGAGCGCATGCGCGCGCGGTGACTGCCGAGATGCATTCGGGATTCGCCGCGCTGCGCGGCGAATGCCCGATGAACGTGTGTCGCGTGCTCGACCATCCGCTGCCGCTGTCGCCCGCAGCGCAGGCGGATCTGTCGCGCATCGATGCGTTGTGGTGCGCAGCGCGCGAGCGCTTCGGCCGCGGCGGCGCGATGCTGTTCGGCGACTTCTCGATCGCGGATGCGTTCTACGCGCCGGTCGCCGCGCGCATCCGCACCTACGCGCTGGCGGTATCCGCCGAGGCTGCCGCCTACGTGGATGCGGTGTATGCCCTGCCGGCCATGCAGGCATGGCTGGCCGCCGCGCAAGCCGAGACCAGCGTGCTCGAAAAGTACGAACGGATCGGTGCGACCTGAACGTCGGCGGCCGATCTCACGGCTTGAATGCCGCGCCTGCGCCACCATAGTGACCTGTCAACCTGAGGAGCTGCCATGTTCGGTCTTGGAAAGTCTGTGGATCTGGTTCCGCGCGAGCGCACCGTGCCCGGGCGCGAGACGGAGATGGCGCTGATCAACCGCCATTTCGTGACTGCGCGGCCGCTCAAGGGCGAGTTCCCGGGCATGCAGCGGGTGCTGTTCGGGATGGGCTGCTTCTGGGGCGTGGAGCGGATGTTCTGGGGCCTGCCCGGCGTGTACACCACGGCGGTCGGCTATGCCGGCGGCGCTACGCCGAATCCGACTTACAAAGAAGTGTGCGCGGGACTCACCAACCACAATGAAGTGGTGCTGGTGGTGTTCGATCCGCAGCAGACCTCGTTCGAGGCCCTGTTGAAGGTGTTCTGGGAGAACCACGATCCGACCCAGGGCATGCGCCAGGGCAACGACGCAGGCACCCAGTACCGCTCCGGCATTTACTGTGCGGATCCAGTTCAGCTGGCCGCAGCGCAAGACAGCAAGGCGCTGTTTCAGGCCAAGCTGCGCGATGCGCGCTACGGCGCGATCACCACCGAAATCCTGCCGATGCCGGCGTTCTACTACGCCGAGGATTACCACCAGCAATATCTGGCCAAGAATCCCGATGGCTATTGCGGGATCGGCGGCACCGGGGTGACATGCCCGATCGGGCTTGCGACCGCCTGAGTCGGCGGCTCAGTAGCTGACCTCGAGCCGCTCGAGCAGCACGATCTCGCACGCGCCGCCGCCGGAGTCCTCGCGGGTCAGCGAGCTGCGCCAGCGCCAGCCATCGAGCTTGCGCACCTCGACGAGATAACCGCTGAAGCGCACGACCTGGCCTTCGCGGACTGCGTCGAGCGCGGCGGCGGCAGATTCGTCTGCTGGAATGAAATGCATGTTGGCCGACGAGCGCACGATCTCGCCCAGCGGGATCGGCGGCTGCGAACCGGCCCATCGATAGTGATACCAGCGGCCGCGCTGGTCGATGTCGAGCTGTTCGATCACCTGCGGGTCCGACATCCGTCCCCAGCCCAACGCGAGGTCGGTCGGCGACAGCTCGGATTCCTTGTCCATCCAGTAGTCCTCGCGCCCGAGCACCTTGGCAGTGGCCTCGAAGCGCGCCAGCGGCTGCAGGACAAAACCGTCGCGCTCGATCGGATCGTCGCGATCGCTGGCCAGTTGTATCGGCGCCAATGGCGCGCGCGCGCCTGGCATCGCGGCCGAGGGC
>JBBSDI010000195.1:0-7048 GCA_038249585.1 Lysobacterales bacterium
ACCGATGGCAAGCCGAGGGCAGCGATGGATCCGATCAGCAGGGGAAAACACGACAGGCGAGGGTGCAACATGGCGTTACTCGATGGGGTGGTCGATACTGAATACGTCAAAACGTGCGGTTTCCCGCAATCGCGTTGCCGGCGGCACCGGCCGGCCGCATCCCCCGTCAGCGGCCGTCTGGGGTTGACCCGGTTCTATGCATCTGCGCGGCGCGACTGCGTTCGAGCCCTGCCGCAGCGCGCCATCGCCCGATTGCGGCGTGCCGCTATCATGCGGGTCGGACAAACCCGCACCGTACCGAGGACTGCACCATGGCCGAGCCCGTCATCACCGCCCCCGCCGGCGGCGCCAAGATCACCATCAACAACGGCAAGCTGCACGTCCCGGACAATCCGATCATCCCCTTCATCGAGGGCGACGGCACGGGCCCTGATATCTGGCGCGCCTCGGTGCGCGTGCTGGATGCCGCCGTTGCCAAGGCCTACGGCGGCAAGCGCAAGATCCACTGGGTCGAGATCTTCGCCGGCGAGAAGTCGAACAACCAGTTCGGCACCTGGCTGCCGGAATCCACCGTGCAGGCTTGCCGCGACTATCTGGTGTCGATCAAGGGTCCGCTGACCACCCCGATCGGCGGCGGCATCCGTTCGCTCAACGTCGCCCTGCGCCAGATGCTGGATCTGTACGTGTGCCTGCGCCCGGTGCGCTGGTTCAAGGGCGTGCCGAGCCCGGTCAAGCATCCGGAAAACGTCGCGATGGTGATCTTCCGCGAGAACTGCGAGGACATCTACGCCGGCATCGAGTTCGAGTCCGGCAGCGCCGCGAACAAGAAGTTCCTCGACATCCTCAAGGCCGAGTTCCCGAAGGAATTCGGCAAGATTCGCTTCCCCGAATCCTCCGGCATCGGCATCAAGCCGGTATCCAGGGACGGCACCGAGCGGCTGTTCCGCGCCGCCGTCGAGTACGCGATCGCCAACCGTCAGAAGTCGGTGACCATCGTGCACAAGGGCAACATCATGAAGTTCACCGAGGGCGCGTTCCGCAACTGGTGCTATGCGCTGGCCGAGCGCGAGTTCGCCGACAAGGTCTACACCTGGGATCAATGGGAACGGACCAAGGCCAAGCAAGGCGAAGCCGCGGCGAGCGCCGAGCAGAAAGCCGCGGTCGCAGCCGGCAAGGTGGTGATCAAGGACGCCATCGCCGACATCACCCTGCAGCAGGTGCTCACCCGCCCGGAAGAATTCGATGTCATCGCGACGCTGAATCTCAACGGCGACTATCTGTCCGACGCACTGGCAGCCCAGGTCGGCGGCATCGGCATCGCGCCCGGCGGCAACATCAACTACAGCACCGGCCATGCAGTGTTCGAGGCCACCCACGGCACCGCGCCGAAATACGCCAATCTCGACAAGGTCAATCCCGGCTCGATGATCCTCTCCGGCGAGATGATGCTGCGCTACATGGGCTGGAACGAAGCGGCCGACGCGATCATCCGCGCGATGGACGTGGCGATCGGCAACAAGAAGGTCACCTACGATTTCGCGCGCCTGATGGACGGTGCGACCCAGATCAAGTGCTCGGAGTTCGGCGACGAGCTGATCAAGGCGTTCTGAGCGGCAGCACCCGGGCGGTGACTGCTGGCGCGGCCAGCAGTGCCGTGACGCCGGGCACGCATGGCGAGCGGGTAGACTGGGACCCGCGTTTGGTCCCAGATTCCCGATGAGCGATTCGTTAGAACTCGATCCCATTCCGGCGCAACGCCCCGCGCGTGCCGATGCAACCGCCGGCCAGCAGCGACTGGTCGAGGCGTATATGGCGCTGCCGGAAGACGATCGGGCGATCGTGGAGTTTCTCGCACTCAGCCCGCAGCCGATCGCATCGGAAGGCCTGGCCAGCGGCGTGTCGCTGGCGATGAAGGCGCTGACTGCGCGCGAGGTGGTCGAGGCGGTACGCACCCGGCTGCGCGCTTTCGTGGCGCACCGCACTGCGGCCCTGATCGCGCTCGGTGGCGATGTGCTGCGCGATGCCGCAATCGACTCGCTGATCGCCAGCGGCCGCAATCGACGTTATGCCGAGCGCAGCGCCACCCTGCATGCACGCGCCGGAACCCATTTCGACAACTACCACGACTATCCGATCGCGCTGCGCCTGCGCCTGGCCGCACTGCTCGGCGGCGCCGACCCGGAGTCCTTCAGCGGCCTGTTGCGGCGCTACAACGGGGGCGATGCGCACGCGATGGCGGCCGAGCTGTTGATGCCCCTGCTGTCGATCGAGCGTCTGGACATCGTGCATCCACGGGTTGCCGCTCCATTGCTGGTGCGCTGGTTGTGGAGCGAACTGGCCGCGCCCTCGGCGCGCGCGCCATTGCTGCTGGCCGCCGCGATCCGCATCGCGCAGACCAGCATCGAGGCTGCGAGCCTGCTGGTGCCGCCGCTGATCGAGCACGCCATCCTGAGCGACCAGCCGCTGCTCGCGCCGCTGGTCGATCCGCGTTTCGCGGCATTCCGCGATATTGCCGGCGCTTGGGACGCGCTGCGCGGCGGCGCCGAGCCGCAGTCGGTGCTACCCGGCTTCGATCGCGCGCTCAAGCAGCTGCGCGAGACGATGGGACCGAAGATGATCGTCTACGGCGCACCCGGGATCGTGTGGCTGTCGATCCTCGCGCACAGCGAGCTGCCGGTCATGCGCCGCCGCTGCGCACAGCTGGCGGCACTCAAGCTCGAGCCGCATGTCGAGTTTGGCGGCCCCGCATTCAACTGGTGGCAGCGCTTCGCGCGCGCGCGACTGACCGGCGCTGCGTGGATCGAACCTGCACTGCCGCAACAGTGCCGGCCCGACGATCTGTTCTGGCTGGCGATGTTCGTGCGCTGGTCGGGGGCCAGCCCGTCGCGGGCGCTGGTCGAGCGGCTGCGCATCGCGCGCGAGCAGGCCGTGACCGCCGGCTGGCGCTGGCTGGTTGCACAGATCGACTCGCTGGGCTCATCCACTGCGGCCGCATCATCGGCGGCAGCCACCGCCAATCCGCGCATCGTCGACTGGTTCGAGAGCCGTCCCGCGTGGCAGAGCGCGCTGTCGGCGCTGACCGATCTCGCGCGCACTCCGATTGCCGCGGCTGCCACCCAGACCCGCGGTGGCTCGCGCTTGTACGCCACCGTCCGACTCGAAAAGGCGGTATCGACGTTTGCGGTCGTGGAGGTTTTCGAACAGCGCGCCAAACGCGATGGCTGGCATCCCGGCAAACACATCGCCAGTGCGGTGACGCTGCGCAAGTTGCCCGGTCGCCTTGCCGGTGGCGACGAGGCCGATCTCAAGCTGGTCGAGGCGCTGCTGAACGATGTGGGCCGCGAGGGACTGGGCTTCGTCGAGGCCGGCAGCCGCATCATCGCAGCCCTCGTAGGGCATCCACGCGTCTATGAGTCCGAGACGCTGCAGCAAAAGCTCGAGGTAGTCGCGGGCGAGCCGGAACTCACCGCAAGCCGCAACGCCGACGGCACGGTGACCCTGGCGCTCGACCCGCCGGAGGCCGCACTCGGCGTGGCCTTGATCCAGCGGATGGGCGATCGGATACGCCTGATCAGCGCCACCGCGCGCCTGCGCAAACTGGCCGAGGTGGTCGGCACCGGCATCGCGCTGCCGGCCGAGGCGCTGCCGACCCTCATCGAGGCGATGCCGGGCCTCGCACGCATCGCGCGCATCGGCGGCGATCTGTTCGGTGCGGCCGATACCGAGCGCGCTGCATCGAACCAGCTGTATGCGCTGCTGCGGCCCGCGGGCGAAGGCCTGCGCCTGCGCATCGTGGTGCGCCCGCTGGGCTTGGGCGCGGTGTTGCAGTCGCCGGGCACGGGGGCCGAGACCGTGGTCGGGGTCGACAACGGCGTGCCGATCCGCGCGCGGCGCGATCTGGCGGCAGAGCGCGAGGCGCTGGGGGCGCTGCATCAGCGCTGTGAGCTGCTCGCAGCACTCGATCGCAATGCAGAGCTCGAGGTGATCGATCCCGAATCGGCGCTGGCGATGCTGGAGGCGCTGCAGGCGCTGGAGCCGGAGCTGGTGCTCGAATGGCCCGAGGGTCGCGCGCTGCGCGTAGGCAAGGCGCGCCAGGGCTCGGACCTGTCGCTGCGCGTGGGCAGCCAGCGCGACTGGTTCGGCGCCGAGGGCGGCTTGTCCTTGCAGGATGGATCGGTGATCGCGCTGGGTGCGGTGCTCAAGGCCCTGGCCTCATCGCAGGGTCGCTACCTGCGCCTGGATGCGCAGCGCGTGGTGGCATTGAGCGACGAGCTGCGCCGACGCCTGAATGTGCTGCGCGGGTTCGCCGATGCGCAGGGCAAGGTGCAGATTCCGCGGGTCGCGGCGTTCGCGCTGCGCGACGCGCTCGACGATTCGGTCGAGCTCGACGACAGCTTCCGTAAACAGGTCGCGCGGATGGATAGCGCGCAGTTGCTGCTGCCGCAGGCGCCACGCGACCTGCAGGTAGAGCTGCGCGACTACCAGCTCGATGGACTGCGATTCCTGCTGCGTCTGGCCGCCTGGGATGCCGGCGCGTGTCTTGCCGACGACATGGGCCTGGGCAAGACCATCCAGGCGTTGGCCGCGCTGGTTGCGCGTGCCGGCGAGGGGCCCGCACTGGTGATTGCGCCAACCAGCGTGGTGGCCAACTGGCTCAATGAAGCCAGCCGCTTCGCGCCGACCCTCAACGTGCGCGTCTACGGCGGCGGCGATCGCGCCGGCATGCTCGAATCATTGGCGCGCGGCGATCTGCTGCTGGCAAGCTACGGCCTGGTCACCCAGGACATCGAGCGCTTCGCCGAGGTGCGCTTCGCGACCCTGGTACTCGACGAGGCGCAGGCGATCAAGAATCCGGCGACCCAGCGCGCGCAGGCGGTGCGCGCGCTGCAGGCGGATTTCCGCATCGCCACCACCGGCACGCCGATCGAGAACCATCTGGGCGAACTGTGGAGCTTGTTCCGGGTCCTCAACCCCGGCCTGCTCGGTTCCGAGGAGCGCTTTCGCGACCGCTTCGCGCACCCGATCGAGCGCGATCCGCGCTCGCCGCAGCGCGACGTGCTGCGCAAGCTGATCGCACCCTTCGTCCTGCGCCGCACCAAGGCCGAGGTCTTGAGCGAGCTGCCGCCGCGCACCGAGATCGTGCAGACCATCCAGCCTGGCGAGGGCGAAGCGCGCCTGCTCGCGGCGATGCGCAAGCAGGCGCTCGATCACCTTACCGATGCCAATGTGCCGCCCGAGCAGCGCCGCTTCCGCGTCTTGGCAGAGCTCACCCGACTGCGCCGTGCGGCCTGTCATCCGGATCTGGTCGCGCCCGAGCTCAAGCTGCCCAGCGCCAAGCTCGATCATCTGGTCGAGCTGGTCCGCGAGCTTGCCGACAACCACCATCGCGCGCTGGTGTTCAGCCAGTTCACCGACCATCTGGCGCTGGTGCGCACGCGGCTGGATGCCGAGGGCATCAGCTACCAGTATCTGGATGGACAAACCTCGCCCAAAAAGCGCCAGGCAGCGATCGATGCCTTCCAGGGTGGTGCGGGCGAGGTGTTCCTGCTCAGCCTCAAGGCCGGCGGCGTGGGGCTGAACCTCACCGCGGCCGACTATGTGGTGCATCTGGACCCGTGGTGGAATCCGGCGGTGGAACAACAGGCTTCCGACCGCGCGCATCGCATCGGCCAGACCCGGCCGGTGACCATCTACAAGCTGGTGCTGGCCGGCAGCATCGAAGAGAAGGTGCTGTCGCTGCACGCAGCCAAGCGCGAACTGATCGGCAGCGTGCTCGACGGTGCCGCCACTGCCGCACCGATCGACGCCGAAGCCCTGCTGGCCTTGATGGCCGATTGAGTCGCGCACGCAGGCGCGCTTGTTCGCATGGCACCTCGATCGTATCGCAGACGCCGCGGCCAGCTTTGCGCGCCAGCGGCTTCGGAACCGCCGCGGATCGCTTCCGGGATTCGCCCCGTCATTCGACCGCAGGCGCCTTGATCGCCGGCGTGCGCGACAGCAGCGCGATGCCGGCGACCACCACGGCAGTGCCGAGCAGCTGTACCGGCGTGATCGTCTCACCGAGGATCCACCAACCCAGAAACAGCAGCGACACCGGACCGATCATTGCGGTCTGTGCCGTGGTGCCAGCACCGATGCGTGCAATCGCGAACATGGTCAAGTACACCGGCACCACGGTGCAGAACATCGCGTTGACCAGCGACAGCACGTACACCGGGGCCGGCTGCAGCAGGACTGCCGGTGGGTGGATCAGCGCGAACTGGATCAGACAGGCCGCTGTTGAAACACACATCGCGTAGGCGACCAGGCGCAGCGCGCCGACCCGGCGCACCAGTTCGCCCGACAGCAGCAGATACAGCGCATACGACAGTGCGGCACCAAACACCAGGGCGCTGCCAAGCATCACCTGGCTGCCGCCAATCCGCAGATTCTCCCAGAACACCAGCACGATGCCGACATAGCTCACCGCCATCGCCAGCCACTGTCGCGAGCCGACCCGCTTGCCCATGAAGGCGATGCCGATCAGCAGCACCAGGGTCGGGTTGAGGAACAGGATCAATCGCTCCAGCGAAGCGCTGATGTACATAAGGCCCCAGAAGTCGAGAAAGCTCGACAGGTAGTAGCCGAGCAGCCCCAACAGCACGATCTGCCAGCGCTCGGTGGCCGTGAGCCGATCGCCGCGCTCGCGCGCACGCCACGTCTCCAGCACGGCGACGGTCGCAAACACCGGCAGCGCGAACAGCATGCGCAGTGCGATCAGGGTCACCGCATCGATGCCATGGCCGTACATCAGCTTGGCCAGGATCGCCTTGGCCGAGAACAGCACAGCGGCGATCGCGGCCAGCAGCAGGCCGGTGCGCCGCGTGGAAGTGGGATTCATCGTGGGATGGCGTCGATCGGCATCCCGGCATTGTCGCGTGGATGCGCGGCGAGGGCGATGGCGGTGCCGATGGCGATGGCACCGCGACCGCAATCCCCGATCCAGCCGCGACCCCGGTCGCTGCCATGGCAGCTCCCACACGGGTGCAACGTCGGCTCTCGTGGGAGC
>JBBSDI010000196.1:0-7033 GCA_038249585.1 Lysobacterales bacterium
CCGTGACCCTGCGACCGCAGACCAAGGACGCCCTGGTTTCGATCCGCATCGGCGGCGGTGGACTGGTCAAGCAGCTGACCCTGACCCTGAAACCCGATCGCCAGTCGCAGCTCAAGGCCGATGGCAAGCTCGTCGTCAATGCCACTTCGGCGACCTGGCAACCGCCAGCCAACGGCGGCACGCTCACCCTGGCAGCCAGGATCGATCACCAGCGACGTGGCGACGGCTACGACGCATGGATGGACAAACGCTGGGCGGTTTTCCGCGGCGACGATCTGGTGCCAGTGATGCGCGCGCGCACTACGAAGGGCGCGCGGTCGAAAGCCACGCTGCGCTTCCGCCTGCCGCCGGGCTGGAACAGCGTCAATACCGGCTGGAAGCGCAACCCTGACGGCAGCTTCGCGATCGACAATCCGGAACGCCGCGTCGATCGACCCACCGGCTGGATGATCGCCGGCGACCTGGGCACGCGGCGCGAAAAGTTTCCGCTCACGGAAGTGTCGGTGTCGGCGCCCACAGGTTCCGGATTGCATCGCATGGACGTGTTGGCGTTCGTGAGTTTCCTGATGCCGAGCTTCGAAGCCGCATTCGAATCACTGCCACCGAAGATCCTGCTGGTCGGCGCCGGGGATCCTCTTTGGCGCGGCGCCCTTTCGGCATCGAACTCGATTTTCCTGCACGCCGATCGGCCGCTGGTCAGCGAGAATGGCACCAGCACCCTGGTCCACGAGCTGGTCCACGTGATCACGCGTATCCGCGGCCAGACGCCGGAGGACGACTGGATTGCCGAGGGGCTGGCCGAGTTCTACGCGATCGAGCTGATGCATCGCGCTGGTGGCTTGACCGACGCACGGCGAACCGAAGTGCTCGACGAGCTCACACGCTGGAGTGCGCCGGTGAAAACCCTGCGCACGCGCGCTTCGACGGGTGCGACGACCGCGCGCGCGGCGCTGTGGTTCGAAACGCTGGATGCCGAGATCCGCAAGTCCAGTGGCGGCAAGCGCAGTCTCGATGTGGTGGTGCAGGCCCTGATGAAGCGTCGCGAGGTGAGTCTGGCCGAGCTGCGCGCCAGCGCAGAGAAAGCAGCCGGTGCAAAGCTCAAGGCATTCGATTCAGTGCTGCTGCGCTAAGCCGCAACCGGACTGCATGCTCGGGATTCGACCTGTCACTGCATTGCCGAGGTGCGTCATGCGCAGGTCTTGAAACCGCCCGGCTGTGCCGCACTTGGCTCGCAGCTGTCGCCACGGTCGATGGTGCTGGCCATTGGGATATGGCGCGACCGGCTATCCGGCCCAGCGCGGGTTGCCGCGACCGGGCGGTAGCCCAGGAACCTTTGCCATGCGCGCACCGGGCACGGGCGAGTGCTGCGCTGCGGCGGGGCAATCGGCGGAAAGTGCCTACACTGCCGGTCTCGCGGTCCGCTGGCCGTGGGGGAGGGAGAAAGCCCGCGCTGGGCGACCGGCGCGGGCTTTTTTTTGGTGGGTTACTACACACTCATCGCCACCGTCACGGGCAGCTGCGACACTGCGGCATGCCGCTTCGGGTTCAATCCGCGCTGGAACGCCTCGATGCCGCGCTCCGCGACCGCGGACTCGCGCTGCCCGATGCGCCTGCCCGCGCGCTGCTGGCCCAAGTATTCGCGATCAGCGATTTCGCGGCCGAAGTGCTGTGCGGCGATCCTGCGCTCACAGCGCAGGCGCTCGGCGATTGGCAATCCGACAATGCGCCGCCGCTGGCGCGCTGGCAAGCATCGGAGTGGCCCGCGGCCGACGATGCGCAGGCCATGCAGGTCCTGCGTGGCTTCCGCCGCGCCGAGAGCGTGCGGCTGATCGTGCGCGACGTGCTGGGCGTCGATGCCGTGCCCGCCACGCTCGCCGGCGCCACCGCGCTGGCGGAGGCGTGCATCGGGCAGGCGCTCGCACACCTGGAGCCTGGCTTTCACGCACGCCACGGCGCACCACGCACAGGCGATGGGCAGATCCAGCGCCTGGTGGTGATCGGCATGGGCAAGCTCGGCGGCGGCGAGCTCAACTTCTCCTCCGACATCGATCTGGTGTTCGCCTACGCAGAGCCCGGGGTCTGCGACGGTGGTCGCGCGCTGGATTTCGAGGACTACTACGCGCGCCTCGGCCAGCGCCTCGCGCAGCTGCTCGGCGAGGTCACCGCCGATGGTTTTTGCCATCGCGTCGACCTGCGCCTGCGGCCGTTCGGATCGGTCGGCCGCATGGCGCTGTCGTTCGCGGCGATGGAGCACTACTACCAGCGCGAAGGCCGCGACTGGGAGCGCTACGCGTGGATCAAGGCGCGTCCGGTGGCCGGCGACATCGCCGGCGGTTTGCGCCTGCTGGCGATGCTCGCGCCGTTCGTCTATCGCCGCTATCTCGACTTCACCGCGATCGACGGACTGCGCGACATGAAGCGCCTGATCGATGCCGAGGTTGCGCGCAAGGATTTTGCCGACCACATCAAACTCGGCCCCGGCGGCATTCGCGAACTCGAGTTCATGGTGCAGCTGGTGCAGCTGGTGCGCGGCGGTCGCGAGCCTGCGCTGCGCACCGCCGAGTACTACCGCGCGATGGACGCCGCAATCGCCATCGGCCATCTGCAGCCGGAGCTTGGCGCGCAGCTGCGCGAGGCCTACGATTTCCTGCGCCGGGTCGAGAACCGCCTGCAGATGTGGCGCGATGAGCAGACCCATGAGCTGCCATCTTCGATCGATGCGCGTGGGGCGCTGGCGTGCGGGTTGGGGTTCGACAGCTGGGGCGCATTCTCGTCCGCGCTGGAGGCGCGCCGCAGTCTGGTCGCGACGACGTTCGCCGAGCTGCTGGCCCCCGGCGTGGCGAAAGCCAGCGCGGCGAGCGCGGACTGGGTCGAGGCCTGGCGTGCGATCCGCGAAGCCGATGGGGTCGCTCCCGCACCGTTCGGCGAAGCGGCCACCCACGCCCTGCAAGCCTACGCACGCGGTGCAGCGTTGCGCACGCTCGATCCGCGCACGCGGACGCGCATCGATCGGCTCGTGCCCGGTTTTCTCGCCAGCTGTGCCGCCACCGCCGAGCCGGACGCGGTGCTGGCGCGCATCCTGCGCCTGCTGCAGGCGGTTTCCGGTCGCGCAACCTATCTGGCCTTGCTCGACGAGCGACCGGCTGCGCGTGCGCGGCTGGTCGAAACCTTCGACCGCAGCGCGTGGCTTGCCGAACGCGTCACCGCGCACCCGCTGCTGCTCGACGACCTGCTCGACGCGCGCGTCGCGGGACCGTTGCCGGACACGCGCGGATTGCGCGAACGCATGCTGGCGGCGGTGCATGACGATACGACGGATGTGGAGGCGCAGCTCGAGCTGATCCACGAGCTGCGCCATAGCGCGCTGTTCCGTCTCGCACTGGGCTGGTTGGCGCGGCGCCTGCCCGGTGTCGAACTGGCCGAGCGTCTCGCCGGGGTCGCCGAGGCGACCATTGCAGCGATCACCGCCATGGCGCTGGCCGACACCGTGCGCGCGCACGGGCCACTTGCCGATGCTGGCGCCGCCAGCGGCTTTGCGGTGATCGGCTACGGCAGCCTCGGTGGGGCCGAGCTCGGCTTCGGTTCCGATCTCGATCTGGTATTTGTCTACGATGGCGATACCGCTGCCCGCAGCAGTCGTGGCGCGCGACCACTCGAGGGCCTGCGCTGGTATGCGCGGGTCGCGCAGCGCGTGGTGCACTGGCTGTCGACGCCGATGCGATCGGGCGCGCTGTATGCCGTCGATACGCGACTGCGTCCGGATGGCGCCAAGGGCCTGCTGGTCGTGAGCCTGGATGGCTATGTCGACTACCAGTATGAGCGCGCATGGACCTGGGAGCACCAGGCGCTGGTGCGCGCGCGACCCGCGGCGGGCGATCCGGCGCTGTTGGCGGCGTTCGCGGCGGCGCGCGAGGCGATCCTGGTGCGCGCGCGCGACGCCACAGCACTGCGCGCAGACGTAGCGCAGATGCGCGAGCGCTGGCGGCGTGAGCTGGATCGCTCCGATGCGCAACGCTTCGATCTCAAGCAGGGCCGCGGCGGACTGGTCGATCTGGAGTTCGTGTTGCAGCTTCTGGTGCTCGAACACGCTGCAAACGTGCCGGAGCTGGCCCAGTGCACGCGCAGCATCGAGCTGATCGCGCAGCTTGCAGTCGCTGGCATCTTCGATCACGCCACTGCCGCAATGCTCACCGGCGCGCACCGCACCCTGCTCGAGAGCTCCCTCGACTGCACGCTCGACGGCGCCCCGCGGGTGGTCGCGATCGATCCGCCGCTGACAGCGGCCGCACAAGCCATCAGCGCTGCGTGGCAGCACGCGATCGAGCCGTAGGGCAGGTCGCCCCGACCTGCCAACCGATGTGCCGCACGAATCCGATGCTGCGATGGATTCAACCGCGTGCTTCCCGGAACCTCTTCCACACCTGGCCCGCCACCGCTTGCGCCTCGCGCAATGGCGTTGGCGGCGTCCAATCGGTCGCAACCTCGCGCATCGGGCGCACGCGGCCGTCCAGCACCAGGCTGTGCTGCAGATCGCCAAGCTTGCCGCGCACCGGTCGTGGCGCGAAAACGTACACCGGCTTGCCGGTGGCGCAGGCCTCACTGAGCATGTTGCTCGAATCCGGCGTGACCACGATCCGCTGTGCATGCGCCAACATGCCAAGGTACGGATTCGGGCCGTCGTCCATGCCGGTCCACAGCCGCCCCGGCAGCTCCGCGCAGCGCGCCCGCACGCGGCGCACGATCTTCGCCGGCGTGCGCCGCGAGGTGCTCACCAGCACGCCACCGCGATCGTGCGCGTGCCAGCACTCGAGCAGGTCGAACAGGCGATCCACATAGCGCACATCGATGCGCTGCGCGCGCGTCGGCCCGCCGATCAACACCGCAGTGCGCGGTGCTCCGATCCGGCCCAGGTCCGCGTGCAGGATCGCGGCCTGCGCCAGTGCAGCGGGCGTGATCGCATGCAGGCTGCCACTGGTCTGGATCACGTTGCCGCCGCGCAGCCGATCGTGGGCCGGTGCGACCACCAGGTCCCAATGGCGGCTGTTCGCGCGCGGATCGAGCAGCTGCACCGCATACGCACCGCTATCGGCGCGCAACCACGCGGTCACCAGAGCCGCCCGCCGTCCGCAGCCGATGACCAGCGCCGGCGGCTGCAAGGCAACCGCATCCCGCAGCGACTTCGGCATCGCCCACGCAGCCGCAGCGCGCAGATGTGGCGCCAGCCAGCCCCATGGCGGGGCAGGCCGGACCACCCATTCCTCGGCCTGCACGCCGAGCGCCATTGCAAGCGCCCGGGCCGGGCGCAGGTTGCCGCTGGCGCCGTCGGTGGCGATCCAGGTGCGCGGCAGTTCGGCGGGTGCGTCGGGGTGCATGGGGCCAGATTATCGCCGCAGGCGGGGCTTGCGGCGATGCAAGGCGCCGTTGCGCGCCGCCGCCACGCAGCGTGGCTACACTGCCGCTCCTGCATCAACCTTGGATTGCCCATGCCCCAGCCACTCGAAAGCGCCGCGCTCGACCAGATCTTTCTTCAGGCGCGTACCTATGGCACCACCGCCGAGAGCTGGCTGCCGCAGCCGGTCAGCGATGCGCAGCTGGAGCGAATCTGGGAGCTGACCCGGATGGGGCCCACCAGTGCGAACTGCTCGCCGATGCGGGTCGTCTTCGTGCGCACCCCGGAGGCCAAGGCGCGGCTGAAGCCCGCGCTGTCGGCCGGCAACCTCGACAAGACGATGGCCGCACCGGTCACCGCGATCGTCGCCACCGACTATCTGTTCTACGACAAGCTGCCGTACCTGTTTCCGCACACCGACGCCCGGAGCTGGTTCGCCGGCAAGCCGCACGCCGATGAAACCGCGTTCCGCAATGCCACCCTGCAAGCGGCCTATCTGATCATCGCCGCGCGATCTCTCGGCATCGACTGCGGTCCGATGTCGGGCTTCGACAATGCCAAGGTCGATGCGGAATTCTTCGCCGGCACCAGCGTGCGCTCGAACTTTCTGATCAACCTCGGCCACGGCGATCCCGCCATCCTGCATCCGCGCTCCCCCAGGCTGTCGTTCGACGAAGCCTGCCGCATCGACTGAACCCGAAAAGGAGAACCACCATGCGCCATCTTGCAATCGCCGCACTGCTCGTCCTCGGCTGCAGCACCGCACATGGCGCCGACAAGTACACCTTCGAGCCGAACCACAGCCAGGTCAACTTCAGTTACGTCCATCTGGGCCTGTCGACGCAGACCCAGCAGCTGCGCACGGTCAGCGGCGAGTTGCTGCTCGACGCCGAGGACATGAGCAAGTCCAGCGTGTCGGTCACGATCGACATGAACAGCATCGATACCGGCGTGCCCAAGTTCGACGAGCACATCAGGAGCGCCGAGTTCTTCGATACCGCCAAGTTCCCGCAAGCGACCTTCAAGAGCACCGCGGTCGCCAAGGCCGGCGAGAGCAAGCTCAAGGTCAGCGGCGATCTGACCCTGCACGGCGTTACCAAGCCGGTGGTGCTGGATGTCACGGTCAACAAGATCGGCGAGCACCCGATGGCCAAGAAGCCCGCAGCCGGCTTCAACGCCACCACCAAGCTGTTGCGTTCGGACTTCGGTCTGGGCGGCTATGTGCCGGCGGTCGGCGACGAGGTCAGCATCTCGATCGCCAGCGAGTTCCTGAAGGCCGAGTAAGCTGGCGCGTCGCTTGCAGGCGCGCATGTCGCGTCTGCAGGCGGCGTGGTTGAAGCCACGGCATCTGGCGCCACTTGATGGTTTGACCATTCGGCCACGCAAGGACATTCCATGCTCACGCTCAGACCCGCCGCCAACCGCGGCCAAGCCGACTTCGGCTGGCTCGACAGCCGCCACACGTTTTCGTTCGGCCACTACTACGATCCCGCGCAGATGGGATTCGGCCCGCTGCGCGTGATCAACGAGGACCGTGTGCTTCCAGGTGCCGGATTCGGCACCCATGGGCATCAGAACATGGAGATCATCTCCTACGTGCTCGACGGCGCGCTGGAGCACAAGGACTCGCTCGGCACCGGTTCG
>JBBSDI010000197.1:0-7012 GCA_038249585.1 Lysobacterales bacterium
AAGATGATCCGCTTGCTGTCGGGCACATTGGCCAGTGCAGCCTTGCGGATGCCGGCAAAACGCGCCTCGGTGAGGTTCTTGCGCTCGGCGGCATCCCACACCACGCCCGACACCACGTACTTGCCGTCGGCGCTGACGTAGATCACCTGCCCACCCATCACCACTTCGTAGAAGCCCGGCAACACCGATTTTTCGATCTTGTCGACCGCGGCGTCCGGCACCAGCGACTTGATCGCGGCGCGCACCTTGTCCTCGGTCTGATCCTGGGCGAGGGCGTGGCCTGCGAACAGCAGCGCGGTGGCGGCAAACAATGACTTCAGCAGCATCAGGGCGTTCCTCGGGCAGTATTGATACGCGACGACGGCATCGCCGCGGTGATCGGCAGACCACGCGTGGGTGCCGAAGTTCCGCCGCTCTACCGGGTTGAGTGCCCTATTCTGACAGACGCGCACTTGAAGGTCGCCCCCGGACGCTACGCTGGCTGCGGTTCAGGCGCGCGGGTGGTGCTGCTCGTGCAGCCGCTTGAGTCCCTCGCGCGCGACCATGGTGTAGATCTGGGTCGTCGACAGGCTGGCGTGGCCCAGCAGAAGCTGCAGTGAACGCAGGTCCGCACCATGGTTGAGCAGGTGGGTGGCGAACGCGTGCCGCAGGCCGTGCGGGGAGATCGGCCGCGCGATGCCGGCGCCCAACGCGTGGCGCTTGATCAGCAGCCAGAATGCCTGCCGCGTCATCCCGCCGCCGCGCCGGGTGACGAACATCTGCGCGCTCGCGCGCCGCCCAAGCAGCTCGCCGCGCGCGGCATCCAGGTAGCGACCCAGCCAATGCTGCGCCTCGTCGCCCAGCGGCACCAGTCGATCCTTGTCGCCCTTGCCACGCACGCGTACCACCCCCTGACGCAGGTTGACCGCGTCGACTGCCAGCCCCACCAGTTCGCTGACCCGAAGGCCGGTCGCGTACAGCAGTTCCAGCATCGCCTTGTCGCGCTGGCCTTCGGGCGTGGAAAGCTGTGGCGCTGCCAGCAGCGCCTCGACCTCGCTCTCGCTCAAGGCCTTGGGCAGGCTGCGCGGCAGCTTGGGCATCTCGATCAAGGCACTGGGGTCGCTGGCAATGCGGCCACGGCGCAGCATCCAGCGGTAGAAGTGGCGCAGGCACGACAGCAGCCGCGCATTGCTGCGCGCGCGATAGCCCTCGCGCAGGCGCAGCGACAGATAGGCATAGATGCGCTCGCGACTGACCGCCTCGAGGGTTTCGCCGTCGCCGTGCAGCCAGCGCGCGAACAGGCTCAAATCGCTGCGATAGGCCGCGACCGTGTTGCGCGAGAGTCCCAGCTCGGCCCAGGCACTGTCGACGAACTGCGCTATCAGCGGCGTGGCCTGCGGATCGGCAGCGACCGGCGCTGCGGCATGCGAACGGCGCGTGGACATGCGCACAATCTATCATTCGCGACCCGAGCACGAGATTGCGCGTGACTACTCCCGAAGCATCGCCCCCGGCGGCGTCCACCTGGCGCCGCATCGCCGCCGGCATCTATGACGTGTTCCCGGTCGTCGCGATCTGGTTCGCGATCGGCTTTCTGGTGGTCGGCTTGCGCGGCTTACGCGCGGTGCCGCCCTATAGCGGGTGGTTCGAGCTGCTGCTGCTGCTGGGCACCTTCCTGTACTTCGCGCTGTCATGGCGGCGCGGCGGCCAGACCCTGGGCATGCGCGCGTGGCGCATCCGGCTGCTGTTCGACGCCGGCACGCGACCGGGCTGGGGCCTGCTGGCATTGCGCTTTGGCATGCTGCTGCTGGCGCTGGCACCGGCGCTGCTCGGCGTGCTGTGGGGATTCGTTGATGCAAAGCGGCGCATGTGGCACGACATAGCGACCAGTGCGCGGGTGGTTGACGCGAGCCCGCCGCCGCGCACGCCCTAGGAAGCTGAACCAACAAAGGCCACGTTGCGTCGCACTCGGCCGCGCCAACGCCAACGCCCCCGCCTACTTGCGATTTCGCCTCTGCCGCGTTCGTCGGTGGCCAAGCAGCGTCAGACCACGCGATCATCCACAAACCAATCCGACGTATGCGTGTTCGGCCTCTCACTTGCGATGGACGTCGTCGACATCGCCGGCAATCAAGCAGTTCAGCAGCGAGGGGGCGGACTCACATGTCGTGCTTGGCGATCTCGATTCCGCGCGACTTGTATTCGGACCAGCGCGAGCGCGAGCCCGCGCGCGCGGCCGCTTCGGCCGGCACGACTTCGAGCACCCGCTCCCAGCTGCCGGGCGCGCATTCATCGCGCAGGTTGAGCACCAGCGCACGGTCCGGGGTGACGGTGCCGGGCGGCACGATCAGCACCGCGGTGACCGCATCGTCGGCGTCGCCGGCGATCTGGTGCGGAATGAACGTGTCGTCGTCGAACTCCCACAGCAGCTGATCGATCGCTTCCGCCTGGGCCGTGTCGCTGGCCAGGATCAGCAGTGGCTGGCGCGCCTCGAAGGCCTTGCGCGCGAGTACGCAGACCACGCGCAGCGGGTCTTCGCGGTAGCGCGGCTTGTCGATCAGGTAGAAGTCCGCGCGCGGCATGCCGGCGACTGCGCGCTCAGGCCAGCCGATCGAGCAGCCACTGCGCGAGTAGCGGCACCGGGCGACCGGTGGCCATGCCCTTGCGGCCTTCGTCCCACGCGGTGCCGGCGATATCCAGATGCGCCCAGCGCTGGCCCTCGGTGAAACGCGCGAGGAAACAGCCGGCGGTGATCGCGCCGGCGCTCTTGCCGCCGATGTTGTAGACATCGGCGAACACCGACTCCAGCTGCTGCTGGTAGTCGTCCCAAAGGGGCAGGCGCCACGCGCGGTCGAGCGCGGTCTGGCCGGCTGCCAGCAGTTCGTCGGCAAGATCGTCGTGCTTGCTCAGCAAGCCATGCGCATGCTTGCCCAGTGCGACCACGCAGGCACCGGTCAGGGTCGCCACGTCGATCGTGGCCTGCGGCGCGAAGCGCTGGGTATAGGTCAGCGCATCGCACAGGATCAGGCGTCCTTCGGCGTCGGTGTTGCCCACTTCAATGGTGATACCGGCCATCGAGGTGAGCACGTCGCTGGGCCGATAGCTCGCGCCATCGGGCATGTTCTCGACCGCCGCCACCACGCAGACCAGGTTCAGCGGCAGCTGCATGTGCGCGCATGCCAGGAACGCGCCAAGCACGGTGGCCGCACCGCACATGTCGAACTTCATCTCCTCGATGCCGCCGAGCACCTTCAGATTGATGCCGCCGGTATCGAAGGTGATGCCCTTGCCGACCAGTGCGAACGGCTTGGCATCGGCAGCACCACCCTGCCAGCGCAGCACGATCAGTCGCGGTGGATTGGCGCTGCCGGCGCTGACCGCCAACAGGGCCCCCATGCCCAGTTTCGCCAGCTCATCGCGCTCGAGCACCTCGACGGTCACGCCGTCGACTTCGGCGGCGATCCGCCGCGCCTGGTCGGCCAGATAGCCGGGATTGCAGATGTTCGGCGGCAGGTTGCCCAGTTCGCGCGCCAGCTGCACGCCAGCGGCAATGCCGCGCGCGAGCACCAGTGCCGCCTCGCCGCCAGCTGCAGGCAGCAGCCACTCAGCCACTCCGGGGCCGTTCTTGGGCTTGACTGTCGCGGTGTATCGATACGCGGCCGCATCGGCGGCGATCGCGGCCTGGCGCAGGCGCCACGCGGCGTCGCGACCGGCCAGCTCCAGCTCGGGCAGGAAGCTCGCCGCGCGCCGCACCGGGCCATTGCCCAGTGCCTTGGCGCTCTCGGTGCAGGCCTTCAGATAGCGCGCCGCGTCGAACTTGCCCGGCTCGCCCAGACCCACCAGCAGCACCCGCGGCGCCTTCACGCCAGCCAGTTGGAACACACGGGTGATGATGCCGGGCTTGCCGGATACATCGCCCAGCGCGACCAGATTGCGGATCGCGCCAGCGCAGGCCTCGTCGAGAGCTGCGGTGGCGGGCGGCAAGCTGCGGTCTTCGAATACGCCGACCACCACGGCATCGGCGTCGATGGTGGCCGGGCGATCGGAACTCAAGCTGAATCTGAGGCTCATGCGGGACTCCATGGCGCGGCGCGCAATGCATGCGTGCCGCTAGACTGTTGCGCTGCAGGTTCCGGCGCATCGGATCGGACCGCGCATGTTACCCAACCCGGACGCCGCATGCTTCGCCTGGTCGACCGCTATCTGCTGCGCGAACTGCTGCTCGCCTTCGGTGCCGTCACCGCCGTGCTGCTGGTGGTGGTGGTCGGCGGCACCCTGTCGGTGACCCTCGACCGCATCGCGCGCGGCGTGATGCCGGCAAGCCTGCTGCTCTCGCAGATCGGCCTGCGTTCGGTGGACGCCCTGCCCTTGCTGCTGCCTCTGGGGCTGTTCGTGGCCATCCTGCTCGCCTATGGACGCCTGTATCGCGACTCGGAAATGGCGGTGCTGTCGGCCTCGGGTTACACCAGCCTCGACATGCTGCGCCCGGTGGCCCTGCTTGCCGTGCCGCTGACGATCGTGCTGGCCCTGCTGTCTTTCTGGCTGGGCCCGGCGGCGATCCGCGAATCCGACGCGCGCGTCGATGCGGCCAACCGCTCGCTGCTGGTGATCGGGATGGAAGCCGGTCGCTTCGTCGAGCTGCGCGGCCGCGAAGGCGTGGTCTATGTCGGACGCATGTCCGCCGATGGCAGCAGCTTCGGCCGTCTGTTCGTGCATGAGGAGCGCGGCGGCCGGGTCGACATCACTACCGCCGAGCGCGGCGAGCTGTTCCAGGAACGCGCTGGCGGCGAGCGCTACCTGACTCTTCACGACGGCTTCCGGGTGGAGGGCACGCCCGGCGATCCGGACTACCGGCTGATGCGATTTGAGCGCAACGACATCCGCCTGACCGAACAGCAGGCCGATCCGAACCGTCGGCTGGAAAAACGTGCCAGCACCGCCGAACTGCTCGAATCCGACCAGCCACTGCAGCGCGCGGAATTGCACTGGCGACTCGGCTTGCCGCTGTCGACTCTGCTGCTGGCACTGCTTGCCGTGCCGCTGGCACGCGCGCAGCCGCGTGAGCCGCGCTATGCGAAGGTACTGCTGGCCCTTGTCGTCTACGTGCTGTACAGCAACCTGCTCGGCATCGGTCGCGGCTGGCTGGCTGACGGCAGCGTGCCGCTGGCCGCAGGCCTGTGGTGGCTGCATGGCGGCGTACTGGCCCTTACGCTGCTGATGTTGCGGGCCAGCGGGCGGCTCAAAGCCCCACGCGAGGTGCGCGCATGAATCTGCGGCTGCGCCTGACCGACCGCTTGATCGCGCAGCGCGTGCTGTCCTGGATTGCTGTGGTGTGGCTGCTGCTTGTCGCACTCGACTGTTTCATTTCGCTGGCCGACGAACTGCCCGATGTCGGCAAGGGCAGCTACACCGCATTGACTGCGGCACTGCACGTTGCGTGGACCATTCCACGCCGCGCCTACGAGGTGTTTCCGGTTGCCGCCGTGATCGGTGCCCTGGCGGGCCTGGGTGCACTTGCACCCACCGCCGAGCTTACCGCCATGCGCGCTGGCGGGCTGTCGAAGTCGCGCATCGCACTGGCTGCAGTCGCGGCGGTCGGCGCGCTGCTGGTGCTGGTGTTGATCGGCGGCGAAACGCTCGCGCCATGGGGCGAGCAGCGCGCGCAGTCACTGCAGGCCGCAGCGCTATCGAAGAATCTGGTCGCGCGCGGCCGCACCGGCGTGTGGGCGCGCGACGGCGAAACCTTGCTCAACGCCAAGCGCGGGGAGAACCTCGGCGACGGCGTGGTGCTGTTCGATCTGAGGATCTACGAATTCGAACCCGATGGTCGCCTCACGCGGATCGCGATCGCCGCGCGCGCGCAGTACAAGCGCGATGGGTGGGTGCTGCACGACGTGATACGGCAGTCGTTCGGCATCGATTCGGTGACGACCGAAAAACTCACCGAGCTCGTGTGGCCCTCGCAGATCGACCCTCGACTGCTGGCCTTGTCGCTGGTCGAGCCGCGCTTTCTTGGACTGCGCGATCTGTCGAACGGGATCGCCTACTACGATCGCAATGCGCTCAACGCCGGCGAGTGGCGCGCAGCCTTCTGGCGCCGTGCGTTCTATCCGCTCAGCGTGCTTGCGGTGGTGTTGGTGGCCATGCCCTTCGCGTTCGGCTCGCTACGCTCCGGCGGGCTCGGCAAGCGGCTTTTCTTCGGCGTATTGCTGGCCACCGGCTGGAGCGTGATGCAGCGCGGGGTGACCAATGTGGCGGCGGTATACGGTCTGGATTTCCGCCTGACCCAACTGCTGCCGGCGTTGGCCCTGATACTGATCGCGGCGTGGTACTTCCGGCGCCACGCATAGGAAGCCGCTGAAGAATCGCTGCGCTCGCAGAGTTCTCAGTCGGCGCCCTGCTCGAACGAATCGCTCTCGACCGGATCGGCGAACTGCAAGCTCAGGCTGCGCCCGAGCATGCGCTCCAGCGGCAATGGCCACAGCCCCAGCGGCGCGACGGTGCGCATCGCTGCATCCGGAGTCTGCCCGCGGTACTGCACCAGCCACGCCGCGTACAGCAGGCCTGCGCGGGAACCGGAACCGCAGTGCAGCAGCAGCTTGCCACCATCCTCGAGCGCCATCTCGCGCGCAAAAGCCTCGAGTGCTGCGGGCGTGTAATCGCTTGCACCAGCGAGCGGAACATTGACATAGCGCATGCCGGCCGCAGCAGCGGTTGCCGGCTCGTCGAATCCCAGCGACGTCATCTCGTCTGCACCGCGCACGTTCACCACGCGGGTCACGCCGGCCGCACGCAGCGCATCGAAATCGATCGCGCCGGGCTGCGCGCCGATGATCGCGTCGCCATCGCTGAGCGAGCGCTCGATGAACCCCGGTCCGGTGGCGACAGCCGGCAGCGACGTGGCGGCGGGTCCGGGAGTAGCCGCGCAGCCTGCAAGGGCGAGCAACATGCACACTGATACAAGCACGCGAATCGTCATTTTCCAGTCCTTGGCGGTAGTAGGGTGTGCTGACAGCGATGCTGATCAGGCAGT
>JBBSDI010000198.1:0-7002 GCA_038249585.1 Lysobacterales bacterium
CCGCTGATATGGCCGCCCATCGAATGTCCGATCACGATCGGTCGCTCCAGCTGTAGTGCGGCGATGAAATCGGCGAGGCGTCCGGCCTGCGCGGACACCCCGTAGTCGGCGCCATCGAGCCGCGTGGACGCACCCCAGCCGGGAAGGTCGACGGCAATCAGACGATGGCCTTCGAGGTACGGCATGGTCGGCAGCCAGTTCTCCTTGCTGCCGGAAAAGCCGTGCACCAGCACCACCGGCGGGCCGCTTCCCGCATCCAGATAGGCCCACTGGTGATCGCCGACGGTGACGCGGTGCTCGCTCGCACCCGCACGCCAGCGTTCGGCCGCGAAGCGCGCCTCGATCAACCATGCCGGCCTGAACTGGTACACGCACGCACCAGCCGCGGCGACAGGCAACAACAGCAGCAGCAATACGCGCAGGAATTTCTTCATGGGGATCGGAACCGACGGCGAACGAAGGGATACGCAACAGCGCCCAGCAGGATCCCGGTACCGGGAAACAGCAGCGGGCGCGCCGCGTCCATGCCCAGTGCAAGGGCGGCCACGCCGATCAGCAGCAGCTTGCACGCCAAACCGCAGGCCAGCGAGATCGCGAGCACCTTGCCCATCTGTGCTTCCGCCATCAGCCGGCGCGGTAGTCAAGCACGGCGTCGACCGCAGCCTGCGTGACCGGGTGGTAGCTGTCGCGGATGCGCGCATACAGCGCGCTGGCCCAGGCCTTGTCGGCCGGGCGCTTTGCCAGCGCCTCGAACAGCGGTGCAACGAACTTGCGCCGACCGACCGTGCTCAGGAATCGCTCCAGCGGCGCACGTACCGGCGCATGGCCCGCGCGGATGCCGGCCAGATACCAGCGGAACGCGATCTCGCTGTTGGTTGCCTGCGACAGCTTGAACGCATCATCCAGCGCTGCGATCTGCGCGAGGCTGGTGTCATCGCCGAGCGCGTTGAGAAAATGCAGCCACTCCTGCGTGCTCCAGCGCTCGCTACCGAACTGCGCCGGGGTACGCTCGCCGGCAAGCCACGCTGCGCGCGTTGCATCTATCGCCGACAGACGCTCCGACACTGCCTTGCGCGCGCCGGCCGGAATGCCCGGCCGATTGAGCCACTCGTCGAGCTCGGCGGCGGGCATCGCCTCGGGATGGGTGGTCAGCAGCTTGGCCTGCAGGTAGTCGACAAAATCTTTGCTGTCCACGCTGCGGAACGCGTGCGCGTCGAACCAGCCGCGCAGGAACGGATCGAACACCTCGCGGCCGACCCGCTGCTCGATGGTGCGCAGGAACCACGCGCCCTTTTCGTAGGGCACGCCGGAGAACACCGCATCGGGATCCTCATCGACGCGGCCGGGAATCAGCGACTGCAGATGCGGCGCCAGCTCGCGCATCTGTTCCAGCAGCTCGGTCTGGCCAACGCGCTGCTCCATCAGGGCGCGATCGACGCCATACAGCGATTCCTGGATGCGGTTCTCGACGTAGGTCGTGAATCCTTCATTGAGCCAGAAATCCGCCCACGATGCGTTGGTGACCAGATTGCCCGACCACGAATGCGCCAGCTCATGCGCAATCAGCGCCACCAGCGAGCGATCGCCGGCCAGCACCGTCGGGGTGATGAACGACAGCCGCGGATTCTCCATGCCGCCGTACGGAAACGACGGCGGCAGGATCAGCAGGTCGTAGCGTTCCCAGCGGTAGGGCCCGAACAGTGCTTCCGCGATGGCGATCATCTTTTCGGTGTCGGCGAACTCAGCTACCGATGCGGCCAGCCGGCCCGGCTCGGACCAGATCGTGGTGCGCGGGCCGACATCCTGGTGCGCGATCTCGCCGATCGCGATCGCCAGCAGGTACGACGGGATCGGCTGGGGCATCACGAACCGGAAGCCGCCGCGGCCATCCTGCGCGGGATCGTTGTTGGCGCTCATCAGCACGCGCAGCCCTTCGGGTGCGGTGATGCGTGCGCTGTAGGGAATGCGCACCGCCGGCGTGTCCTGCAGCGGCACCCATGAGCGTGCGTGGATCGCCTGCGACTGGCTGAACATGAACGGCCGCGTCTTGCCGAGTGTCTGCGCGGGATTGAGCCACTGCAGACCGGAGGCCTGCGGCGAGCTGCGGTAATAGATACGGACCTTGCCAGGCTGCGCGGGGGTCTGGATGCGCAACTGGCTGCCGCGCATCGGATCGCGTGCGGCGAGCGTAAAGCGCGCCGGTTTCCACACCGACTGCGCATCCAGCGCCAGCACGCGCTCGATGTGCAGATCGCGCGTATCAAGATCCAGCGTATGCGCCTTCGGATCGCGCCAGTCGAGGCTGAGCTCGGCGAAGCCGCGCAGGATGCGCGCCTCGAAATCGGCGTTCAGGTCCAGATGCAGACGGGTCGCGCGCACCTGCTCGTAGCGGGCATAGCTGTGCGGGTCCTGGGCGACGGCCGAGGTGGCGACAACGAACAGCAGCAGGGCAAGCAAGCGCATGGTTTGGCTCCGCAGTCGAACGCGAATCCTACGGCATGCCGCGCGCGGCCGCGCAAGATCTGTGCAGCGGGTTCCTAAACTCGATATCCGGAATGGATCGCGACAATGCCGCCGCTGAGGTTTCGATAGCCGGAGCGTGCGAAGCCTGCGGACTCCAGCATGGCCTTGAGCGTGTCCTGATCGGGGTGTTTGCGGATCGACTCGGCGAGGTAGCGGTAGCTGGGCTCGTCGCGCGCGATGATGCCGCCGATCCGCGGCAGGACCTGGAACGAATACAGGTCGTAGAGCGGCTTGAGCGGCGCGATCTGCACCTGCGAGAACTCCAGCACCAGCGCCCGGCCACCGGGCTTGAGCACGCGATGCATCTCGCGCAGCGCGGCGTCCTTGTCGGTGACGTTGCGCAGTCCGAACGCGATGGTGACCAGGTCCACGCAGCGATCGGGCAGCGGAATCGCCTGCGCGTCGACCTGCACGCAGTCGACGTTGCCGGTCACGCCCTCATCGAGCAGGCGGTCGCGGCCGGCATTCAGCATGGCCGCGTTGATGTCGGTCAGCAGCACCTGGCCTTTCTTGCCCACGGCGCGCGCCATCAGGATCGCAATATCGCCGGTGCCGCCGGCGAGATCGAGCACGCGATCGCCGCCGCGTACGCCGCTGGTGGCCACGAAATGCCGCTTCCAGAGTCGATGTACGCCGAGCGACATCAGGTCGTTCATCAGGTCGTACTTGCCGGCCACCGAGGTGAACACCTCGCCGACCAGCTTCGCCTTGTCGGCAGCCGGGACTTCGCGATAGCCGAAATGCGTCTTGTCGTCGCTCATCGGCCTATTGTACGCGCGCGCGGCTGGCGGATGCGGCACGCATCAGCGTGGCTCAGGTCGGATCGCGGCTGGCGCCGGCGGCCTGTAGCTGATCGAGGTAGCTCTGCCAGTGCTGTTCGAGCCGTGCGCCCAGATCGTGCAGCATGCCCCAGCTGAAGATGCCGGTATTGTGTCCGTCGTCGAACTCCAGCAGCACCGCGTAGTTGCCGATCGGACTGATCGCGCGGATGTTCACGTGGCGCTTGCCGACCTGCAGGATGCGCTGCCCGGGTCCGTGGCCCATCACCTCGGCGCTGGGCGAATACACGCGCAACAGTTCGCACGGCAGGCGAAATGTCTGACCGCTGTCGAAGCTCAGCTCCAGCGCGTGCGAGGCCTTGTGCAGGACAATGTTGGTCGGCCGCGGACCGCTCACTACCGCGTGCACCGCTGGCAATCGGCAATCACCGCCGCACGGTCAATGCAGCGACCCCTGGTCGCGCGAGAACGGCCGGATGTCGTCCGGCGGGCTGCCGGCGACCTGGGCCAGCGCCTCGTGGTAGGGACCGCGGAACGCGACGGCGCTGACTTCCTCGAAGCCGAAAAAGCTCTGCTCGCGCAGCCACTCGGCATCGGGGGTGATTTCCTGCAGCAGGAATCCGTCCGACTCGAAGCCGAGCAGGCGCCCGACGTAGCAGATCTCGTCCTCGCCCTCGGTATCGACATGCACGGCGACTACGGCGGCGTTGGCAGCCGCCGAGCGCACCGCGCCCTCGACATCGTCGAGCTGGAAATCGGCCGGCCACTGCGGCGTGATCTGTTTCATCGCCATCGCCTTGAGCAGGAAGCTGGCGTTCTTGTCCGGCACTTCGATCTCGGTGATGTCGCGGTGGCGCAGCGCATAGATGCCATCGAAGCCGATGTAGTCGCCCAGCGCCCACAGCAGGAAGAACTCCTTGCCCATGCCGACCACGAAGCCGGTGAAGCTGGCGACCTCGTGCTCGGCGCGCCACAGGCGCACCATCGCGCCGCTCTCGTGGGCCTCGCGCAACTTGGCGCGCACGCCACGCTGCTTCATCTCGACGATCTTGCTCATGTCCGTATTGTCCCACAGTTGACGGCACCGGGTTCTGCGCGCGCCCACCCGCGCGTCGGCATCAGAGGATGTAGCGACTCAAATCCTCGTTGCGCACCAGGTTCTCGAGATTGCGGTTGACGTAGTCGGCATCGATGATCACCTTTGCACCGGCGCGATCCGGCGCCTCGAACGACAGGCCGTCGAGCAGCCGTTCGAGGATGGTCGACAGGCGCCGCGCGCCGATGTTCTCCTGCCGTTCGTTGACCTGCTGGGCCATCTCGGCGATGCGCAGCACGGCATCGTCGGTGAACGTAAGCTCGACGCCCTCGGTGCCGAGCAGGGCCTCGTACTGGCGGGTGAGTGCTGCGCGCGGCTCGGTCAGGATGCGGCGGAAATCGTCCACGCCCAGCGCGGTGAGCTCGACGCGGATCGGAAACCGTCCCTGCAGTTCAGGAATCAGGTCGGAGGGCTTGGCGATGGCAAAAGCACCGGAGGCTATGAACAGCACATGGTCGGTCTTGACCGGGCCGTACTTGGTCGACACCGTGGAGCCCTCCACGATCGGCAACAGGTCGCGCTGCACGCCCTCGCGACTGACGCCGGCACCGCCCCAGTCGGAGCGCTGGCAAACCTTGTCGATCTCGTCGATGAACACGATGCCGTTCTGCTCGGCGGCCTGCAGCGCCTGCTGGCGGATTTCATCCTCATTGAGCAGCCGGCCGGCCTCTTCTTCGAGCAGCAGCGGGCGCGCCGCGCGGATCGGCAGCTTGCGCTTGACGGCGCGCTGGCCGGACATCTGCTGAAACATGCCCTTGAGTTGCTGGGTCATCTCCTCCATGCCGGGCGGGGCGACGAGATCGACGCCGGAAGCAGACGCCACTTCGAACTCGATCTCGCGCTCGTCGAGCTTGCCGGCGCGCAGCATCTCGCGAAACTTCTCGCGGGTGCCGGAGTCTTCGGCGGAGGCTGGTGGTTCTTCGCCCCACACGCGCACCGCGCGCGGACGCGGCAGCAGCGCATCGAGTATGCGCTCCTCGGTGTTGCGCTCGGCCGCGTCGCGCACCCGCAGCTTGGCCTGGTCGCGCACCATCTTGACCGCCGCGTCCATCAGGTCGCGCACGATGGTGTCGACATCCTTGCCGACATACCCCACTTCGGTGAACTTGGTCGCCTCGACCTTGACGAAGGGTGCTGCCGCCAACGCGGCCAGTCGACGCGCGATCTCGGTCTTGCCGACCCCGGTGGGACCGATCATCAGGATGTTCTTCGGCGTGACTTCATCGCGCAGGGCCGGATCCAGACGCATCCGGCGCCAGCGATTGCGCAACGCGATCGCCACCGCACGCTTGGCCGATTGCTGGCCCACGATGTGGCGGTCGAGTTCAGCGACGATCTCGCGGGGAGTCATGGAGTCCATCGGTACGGGGTCCTTGGGCACACTGGAGCGGAAACCGGGCAAGCGAATGGCGAATGGCAAACAGGAAGCAGCGTTGGGCTGGCGGGCTTTTCCATTCGCCGTTTGCCATTCGCCATTCGCCCAAGAATCACAGCTCCTCGATCGTCACGTTATGGTTCGTATAGATGCAGATATCGCCGGCGATCTTCAGCGCGCGCTCGACGATCTCGCGCGGCTGCAGTTCGGTGTTTTCCAGTAGCGCCTTGGCGGCTGCCAGTGCGAACGGGCCGCCGGATCCGATCGCGATCAGTCCGTGCTCGGGTTCGAGCACGTCGCCGTTGCCGGAGATCACCAGCGAAGCCGTGCGATCGGCGACTGCGAGCATCGCTTCAAGACGGCCGAGCCGACGGTCGGTGCGCCATTCCTTGGCCAGCTCGACCGCCGCGCGGGTCAGCTGCCCACCGTGGCGCTCGAGCTTCTGCTCGAACAGCTCGAACAGGGTGAATGCATCGGCGGTGGCGCCGGCAAAGCCTGCGATCACATCGCCGTTGCCGAGCCGGCGCAGCTTGCGCGCATTGGCTTTCATCACGGTATTGCCCAGCGTCACCTGGCCGTCGCCGCCGATCACGACGCGGTCGCCGCGGCGCACGGAGACAATGGTGGTGGCGTGGAAGGATTCGAGGGCCATGGCAACTCCAGCGTGAGGGTTTTAGATAGGGCCATCGCGGGCGTTTGCAAGCCAGCCCATGCCGCCAGCATCGCCGCCGCGGTCGGAAACTGCCGTGCAAGCAGCCGGAACGACCGATGGAAAGGCTGCATGAAGTGCCGTGGCAATCGAAACCGCGCGCCCGTCCCATCCAGCAAGCCCGGTCGACCCAGACTCAGGCCAGCCCCATCTTGGCCGATGCAATCAGCAGCACCACGCCCAACGTACGCCGCAACGCTGTAACCGAAAGCACGCATGTACCCAACTGGGTGCCGAGCAGCGCGCCGAGCGCTACGGCCGCCAGCCACAGCGGAAGCGCTGCGGGCAGTTGATCGAGCACGACGGTCTGTCCAAGCAACCCGGCGATGGAATTGACCAGCACGAATGGCGCGGTCACTGCGGCCGCTTGGCGTGTCGCCACCCAGCCGGAGAACAGCAGGATCGGGGTCAGGAAGATTCCGCCGCCGGTGCCGGTCAGGCCCGCAAGCGTGCCGATCAGTGCGCCGATCAACAGGCCATGACCGACCGGCACTCCCGTCGCGGTGTGCTGGCCTTCGAC
>JBBSDI010000199.1:0-6970 GCA_038249585.1 Lysobacterales bacterium
CGCGTACGTGCGTCCGGAAGCCGTCGCGCCGGCAGGCTTCACCGAGGCCGATCCCGATCACTACGTGGCGACCCAGCCGGTGTCGGCGCTGTGGTCGGCGTTCGGCGATCCGGTGCTCGATCGGCTGATCGACGAGGCGTTGGCGCGCAATCTGACTCTGGCGCAGGCCGCAGCGCGCCTGGCTGAAGCGCGCGCGATCCGCGGTTTGGACACGTTTGCCCTGTTCCCGGTGGTGACCGCAGGCGCGTCGGCCGATCGCAACAAGCCCAGCGGGCGCGATCCGTTCATTCCGCCCGATGCCGCGCAGACGACCGAAACCTATCGCGCCGGGTTTGATGCATTGTGGGAGATCGATCTGTTCGGTCGCGCGCGCAATGCACGCAAAGCCGTGCGGGCCGATGAGCAGGCGGCGGCAGCTGCACTTGCGGCCACGCGGCAGTCGGTGGTGGCAGAAGTGGCGCAGGCGTATTTCAATCTGCGCGCCGAGCAGGAACGCCTGCGCGTGCAGCGGCGCAATCTCGAGAATCTCTCCGAGAACCTCCAGCTGCTCGAATTGCGCCGCGACAATGGGCGCGGGACCGATCTGGATGTCGCGCGCTCGAATGCGTTGGGCTTGGCGATCGCATCAAGGCTGCCGAATACCGAAGCCGCAGTCGCCCGCCAGGAACAGCGTCTGGCAGTGCTGACCGCACAGCCGATCGCGCGCCTGCGTGAGGTGCTCGGTGCGCCGACCCCGCTGCCGCCGATGCCGGCACTGGTCGATATCGGTACGCCCGAGGACTGGTTGCGTCGTCGACCCGACGTGCAGCAGGCCGAGCGCCAGCTGGCGGCGGCCACCGCGCGCGTCGGCATTGCGGTCGCGGAGTTCTTTCCGCGCCTGACCCTGCTCGGTGCCGGTGGCTGGACCGCGCAGTCGTTCGACGAATTGGGCGAGAGCGTCGCCGAGCGCTGGAACTTCGGTCCATCGCTGTCGTGGAGCTTCCTCGACTTCGGCAGCGTGCGGCAGCGCGTGCGCGCGTCGGAGGCGCGTGCCGCAGGTTCGCTGGCGGCCTATGACGAGACTGTCCTGCGCGCGTTGGAGGAAACCGAAAACGCGCTGGCGGGCTATCGTGCGGCCAATCGCTCGGCTGGTGCGTTGGAGATGGCGGTGCAGCGCGGCCGCGACGCGCTTGGACTTGCCAAGCTGCGCTTCGATGCCGGCGCTGCCGATACGCTCGTGGTGCTGGATGCCGAGCGCACGCAGCTCGATCTCGAGGATCAGCTGGCATCCGCGCATGCGCAGCGCGCGACCGCGCTGGCGGCGTTGTACAAGGCGCTGGCCGGCGATTTCGCACAGGCGCCGCGCGCGAATCAGGAGACCGCCGCGCACGGCGACCAAGCCGATCTGTAGGAGCGCGCCCTGTGCGCGACCGGCACGAGCGGATCATGCCGCATCATCGGTCGCCCACAGGGTGGGCTCCTGCAGCAACGCGACGGTCGTGGTGTGCATGCGCGCGCGCTGTGCGCGTCGATCGTGTTGTGTAGGAGCGCACCGTGTGCGCGACCGGCAGCTCCGGATCGTGCCGCGGCGTCGGTCGCCCACAGGGTGGGCTCCTGCAACAGCCGAAGCGTGGGTCTCGACCCGCCGCGCTTCGAACCGCACGACCGTTTTCTGCGCTGCGCTCACGACTTCCGATGCACCTCGCGCAGATGCGCGATCGTGTGCCGGCGTGCGCTGTGCATCGCCGCACCGATCGCCACGCCGCTCAAACCCTGGGCGACGAAGTCCTGTGCCCGTACCGCGCACGCGGCCTCGAAGCATTCGCGCAGGTAGCGCGCCTGCGGATAGTCGCGGTCCGCATGGCCGAGCCGGCCACGCTTGTCGGCTTCGCACACCGCAAGCAACACGCGCAGGCGATCGGGCTTGCGGAACGCATCGATGCCTTCGAACAATGCCAGCAGCGTCGCCGGATTGAGCTCCGCACCACGATGCACATCGAGGTGATAGCGGCACGCGATCCGCGCCAGCGCCGCGTGCTCGACGGGCACCTTCAAGCGCGCGCACACCGCCTCGACCAGCGGCACGCCGGCGTGTTCGTGGCCGATGTGCGCGGGCAGCACCGCGGGCGGAGTGATCCCCTTGCCCAGGTCGTGCAGCAGCGCGGCCCAGCCGACCTGGGTGTCGCCGGGTGCGATGCGTGCGGCCATGTCGCTGACCATCTCCTGATGGATGCCCGCATCGATCTCGGGATGGTATTCGGCGCGCTGTGGCGTGCCGTACAGGGCGTCGAGTTCGGGCAGCAACACGTCCAGCGCGCCGCTCGCGCGCAGCACCTGCAGGTACACGCCAGGACGCGCTTCCTGCAGCGCCTTCGCGGTTTCGGTCCAGACCCGTTCTGCCACCAGATGCTGCAATTCGCCGCTGTCGGCGATCCTGCGCATCAGGGCGATGGTTTCGTCGGCGACCGTGAAGCCATATGTGGCAAAGCGCGCGGCGAAGCGCGCCACCCGCAGCACGCGCAGCGGGTCTTCGACAAAGGCCGGCGAGACATGGCGCAGCACGCGTGCGCGCAGATCATCCGCGCCGCCGAAGGGATCGACCAGTTGGCCATCATCGCCGAGCGCCATCGCATTGATGGTCAGGTCGCGGCGCTGCAGGTCCTCGGCCAGCGTGACCGCAGGATCGGCGTGAAAGGTGAAACCGTGGTAGCCGTGGCCGGACTTGCGCTCGGTGCGCGCCAGCGCGTATTCCGCATGCGTCTGCGGGTGCAGGAACACCGGAAAGTCGCGGCCGACCGGCCGATAGCCCAGTGCCAGCATCGCCTCCGGACTGGCGCCGACCACCACGTAGTCGCGGTCGACCACTTCGCGTCCGAGCAAACCGTCGCGTACCGCGCCGCCGACCAGATAGATCTGCATCCGCGTGGACTCCGCTGCGCCTACTTCGGCGGATCGTGCCGTTGGCGATAGCGGTCGAGCTCGTCTTGCTTGCCGAGCTCGCCCCGCAGCATGCGTGGCACGATGGTCTCGACCGGGGTCGCCGCGATACCGAGTGCCGCCAGGCCGTCGATGGTGCCGACCGAGTCGACCGCCAGCGAGCGGAAGTTGTCCAGCGACAGCGGCTTGCCCGGCACCAGTCCGAGTGCTGCGGCCTGCAGCCAGCCCAGCGCATCGGGCAAGCCGATCACCGGGCGTTTCAGACCGAGCTGGTCGCGCGTGTAGGCCACGATCTCGCGCAGGCTCATCACGCGCGGCCCGTACAGCTGGAAGCTCTTGTCGAAAGTGCCGCGATCGCCGAGCGCGCGCAGGAAGGCCTCGCACACGTCGCCGACGTACACCGGTGTGAGCTTCGCGTCGGCGCGGCCCAGCGGCATCAGTGGAGCGAGCTTGAGCAGGCTTGCGAAGCGGTTGAACAGCCCATCGCCGGGTCCGAAGATCACCGACGGCTGGAAGATGCTCCACTCCAGGCCCGAGGCCTTGACCAGCGCCTCGGCTTCGCCGCGCGTTTTCAGATAGTGGCTCTCGCCCTCGCCGGCCTTGAGCGAGCTCATCTGCAGCAGACGGCGCACACCGGCGCGCTTCATCGCCGCGATCACGGTGCGCGGCAGCTCGACGTGCGCGCGGCGAAAGCCCGCGCCATCGAAACCGGTTTCGTTGAGGATGCCGACCAGCTGGATCACCGCATCGGCGCCGGCGAAGTGTCCTGCCAGCACATCGGCCGAGTACACGTCGGCGCTGCGCACGGTCACTCCCGGCATCATCGTCATCTCGCGATGCTGCTCGCGATTGCGCGATAGCGCGAGCACCTGGTGCCCGGCCGCTGCCAGGCGCGGAACCAGATGACTGCCAACGAAGCCGGTGCCGCCGAGGACGACAAGGTTCAGGGAACGCGTGCTCATGGATTGACCGCCTGCGGGTTGCTGCCCGCTACAGTGGCACAGGCAACGGCCACCGGCGCGGTATCGGCGCCATCGAGCCCGATGCGATGGGAAATCCGCTTCACGCCTTCGCCGAGGCGCCAGTCGTACAGGGTCGCGAACGCCATCACGCGCGAAACGTACTCGCGGGTTTCGCGATACGGGATGGTCTCGATCCAGATATCCGGCGGCAGGCTGCTGCGCGCGGCCAGCCAGCGGATCACCGGCGCCGGGCCTGCGTTGTAGCTGGCCGCAGCCACCCATTGGCGTTGGTTCCAGCGCTTGAGCTCATCGGCCAGATAGCGCGTGCCGAGCGCGATCGCCAGCGGGGGTCGGTACAAGTCGTTGGCGGTCGTATAGCGCGCACGCTCGAGCTTGGCCACGCGCACGGCAGTGCTGGGCAGCATCTGCATCAGGCCGCGCGCATCCGCAGCGGATCGTGCATCCACGACCCATGCGCTCTCGGAGCGGATCAGCCCGTAGACCAATCCGCGGTCGAGGCGCAGGCGCCTTGCATGGGTGTCGACCTCGTCACGATGGGCCAGCGGAAAGCGCAGCGCGTAGTAGCGCAGTTCTTCCGGTCGCAACAGCGTCAACGGCCCGCGATCGGTCCAGTCGCGCGCCAGTGCGAACTCGACGGCCAGTGGTCGCTCCGGCGCCGCCATCCGTGCCAGCGTGTGGTTCCACTCGCGCCGCGCCTCATCGTGCCGCCCGATCGCCATCCACTCGAATGCGCTTCGCAGGCCGGGATCGGCGGCGACCTTGGCGCGCAGCGCGCCATCGTCGCTGGGCGCCATTGGACAGATGCTGTATGCGCGGTCGAGGCGGTCGGCGGCGAGGAATCCGTGAAAATTGGCCTCGCCAGCCAGCGATTCCCACGCCGCATACGCGGCCAGCGACTGGCCCTGCAACTCCAGCAGGCGTCCGCGCAGCCAGCGAAAGCGCGGGTCGAGTTGCTGTGCCGGCGACAATCCAGCGACCGCGACACTCGCAGCCTTCCAGTCCGCGCGCGCCAGCGCCTCGCGCAGCCGCCACTCGCGCACGCCATCCTCGACGCCGTCGGCCGGCAGGCGCGCCATCCAGGTCCGTGCGTCCGTGGTATAGCTCGCCGCCTTGTTCAGCGCGATGGGGCCGATGGCGCGCGCGCGATCGATGTCGGTGAACGCAAAGCGCGGCTCGATGATGTTCCAGCGTGTCGCGGCGAGCGTACTGTCGTTGCGCGCCACGCGGGCTACCGCGATGGCGATATGGCGCCGCGCGCGCGCGGTATCCGCCCAGCTCGATGCGGCCACCAGTTGCCCGGCCGGGTCGCGCGCGAGTGCTGCGAAGCGCAGCACTTCGGCGCGGCGGTCGGCCGGGAGCGCGGAGGCCAGACTCGATATCAAGGCGCCATTGCGTGCGATCGCGGCCAGCTCGATACGCTGCCGGATGAACTTGGGGGTCAGCAGCCCCTCTGCGCGCAGCCACGCGATCACCGGATCGCAGGCCGGCGGCAGCGAAGCGCCGGTCAGCCACAGCGTGCGCATCTGTTCGCCCAGGCCCGTGGTGGCAGCCGTCGCGATCCGCGCCTGCCCATGCTGGCAGCGCAGGGCGATATCGTCCTGCGCACGCCACGCGGCGATCAGTTCCGGCCAGCGACTGCGTGCGGCGAGGCGGCTGAGCCAGCGCGTGCGCAGGCGGTCGGCCAGCAGGGAGCCATCGTGGCGCGCCAGGAAATCGGCCACTGCGCGCGGATCGGCACGCTCGAGATCGCGGACCAGCGCGGAGTAGGGCAGATACGGGTACAGCGGGTAGTCTTCGAGGCCGCGACCCAGGTCCTGCCAGCCCGGTGTGCCGTTGCGCGCTGCAGCCAGTGCCGCGGTGAATGCGCGACGCTGCTGCGCGCTGGGCTCGGCGGAATGTGCGCGGATCGGCGCGGCAACCACGAGGGCGGTGGCGATCGCGAGTGCGGCGCAGTGCAGTATGGAACGCAGGTTCATGAGTCGATGGCAGGTGGCCAGTGGGGATTGTAGTGCGCGCAGCTTCCGGCAGTTCGGCCTTCACTCGCGGCATCCGCCGATCGCTGCATTCGCTGCACGACGATGCCGGTTCGCAGTGCAGGTTCCGCTACGCCTCAGACCGCGTGCAGGCGCAAGAGTTGCGCATGGATAGTCATCGGCCCGTGCATTCCGGATGAGCGTGCTCGCGATCGCCCTGTATCTGGCCGTTGGTGCGGCCGCCGGCCTGCTGGCCGGGCTGCTTGGCGTGGGCGGCGGGCTGGTGATCGTCGCGGCATTGGCATGGATGTTGCCCTCGCAGGGCGTGCCCGCGGCGGCGGTGATGCACGTCGCGCTCGCCACTTCGCTGGCCAGCATCCTTGCCACCTCGCTGTCGTCATCACGCGCACATTGCAAGCGCGGCGCGGTGATGTGGCCCACCGTGCGGTCGCTGGTACCGGGCCTGCTGCTCGGCGGCGTGCTGGGCGCGGTGCTGGCCGGTCGCCTGCCGGACGCGCTGCTGCGACTCGGCGTGGCCGGCTTCTGTTTCATCGCGGCCTTGCAGCTTGCGACCCGCCGCACGCCGCCGGACCATGGCGATGCCGTGGTGCCGCAGGGCAGGGGTTTGACGGCGTGGGGTGGGGTGATCGGCGCAGTCTCGGCGCTGGTCGGCATCGGTGGCGGATCGCTGACCGTGCCGCTGCTGATCCAGCGCGGCGCCCGTCCGGTGCATGCGGTGGGCACTTCGGCGGCGTGCGGGTTTGCCATCGCGCTGGCGGCCGCTGCCGGCTATGCCTGGGGCGGGCGCGACGTTGCCGGCATGCCCGACGGCTCGTTCGGCTACATCCACCTGCCGGCTGCCGGCGCGATTGCGCTCGCGAGTGTGGTGCTCGCGCCGGCCGGCGCGGCGCTGGCGCACCGGCTGCGCGGCGCAGTCCTGCAGCGGGTGTTCGCAGGCTTCCTGGCGGCGATGGGCACGGCGGTTCTCGCCGCGGCCCTCTGACCGGCCGCCGCTGGCAGTCGCGCAGATTGCAGGTTTGTGCGCCGGATCGCGTATTGACACATAGCGACGCCGTACCGACGCGGCCGGCGGCGGTC
>JBBSDI010000200.1:0-6959 GCA_038249585.1 Lysobacterales bacterium
ATGGCGTACCGCGCAGCGCGATGACGATTCCGTGGGGCGATGTCTACACCGCCTTCGTGACCACCGGAATCCCCGACATCGAGGTCTACATGGCGTTGCCGCCGGCCACCATCGCGCGCGCCCAGCGGCTGCGGCGGCTGCAGCCGCTGCTGAAGTTCGGCCTCGTGCAGCGGTTCCTCAAGGCGCGCGCGCACGCCGCAGTCAGCGGACCGTCCGCGGCCACCCGCGCGCAGACCGGCTGTCATGTGTGGGGCGAGGTCAGCGACGCCAGTGGCAATCGGCGCGATGCCCAGCTGCACACGCCGAACGGCTACGATGTGACCATGTGGGCCGCGCTCGGTATCGTCGAGCAGTTGTTGCGCGATGCGCCGCGCGGTGGCTACTTCACGCCATCGCAGCTGATGGGAGCGGACTACATCCTGCGCATGCCAGGCGTGCGCCGCATTCACCCGGAGCCAGCGCCATGAAACACGAGAATGCCGTCAACGTGCTGGGCGGCGAGCTGGCCGACTGCAGCCATGCGCCGCTGACCGGCTGGTTCCGCGACGGCTGCTGCAACACCGACGCCAACGATCGCGGGATGCACACCGTGTGCGCGGTGATGACCACCGAGTTTCTCGCCTTCAGCCGCGCGCATGGCAACGACCTGAGCACGCCGCAGCCGCAGTCCGGGTTTCCCGGCTTGAAGACCGGCGATCGTTGGTGCCTGTGCGCGGCGCGCTGGCGCGAGGCGCATGAGGCGGGTGCCGCACCGCGGCTGGTGCTTGCCGCGACCCATCAGAACACCCTGCGAGTAGTGCCGCTGACGGTGCTCAAGCCCTACGCGATCGATCTGTCCTGACGGGCGCGCGGGCAGCACGGCGCTTGGGCGCGGGCTTGCAGTAGATGCCGTGCAGCGTCTCGAGCAGGAGCTGCGCGGGACCGCTGGCGAGGCTGTAGTAGATGGTCTGCGACGCGCGCCGGGTATCGACCAGATCGTCCTCGCGCAGCACGGCCAGATGCTGCGACAGTGCCGACTGGCTGAGTTCGACCTGCGCGTTGATCGCGCCGACGCTCGCCTCGCCTTCGGTGAGGATGCACAGGATCATCAGCCGATGCTCGTTGGCCAGCGCGCGCAGCAGGCGCGACGCCTCGCCGGCATGGCGCCGCATGTCACCGCTTGCGACCGGCTGCTTTCTGGATGGCATCGCGAAACCCCTGTCTGCGCAGCGCGATTGTGAATCACCTGCGGCCGGCATTCCAGTCCGCGCGGGAGCGCGGGCGAACGAGTTGGGGTTCACCGCCACAGGCCAGCAGAACCTATTGCGAGGCACCCGAATCGTCGTGCCACGGGGGGGCGGGCATCTGCACGTACAGTTGCTTCAAGCCCTCGCTCCACGCGGTGCGGATCTGGGTCAGGTACGGATCGCCCTCGTCGAGGCGCTGGCTGATGCCCACGCGCAGGGCATTGTTGTTGATCACCAGCACGTCGATCGGCGGGCCGACGGAGATGTTCGAGCGCATGGTGGAGTCGAACGAGATCAGCGCGCACTTGACCGCATCCTGCAGGCTGGTGCGTAGGTTCAGCACCCGATCGATGATCGGTTTGCCGTACTTGATCTCGCCGATCTGGAAGTAGTTGGTCTCGCGCGCGCTCTCGATGAAATTGCCTTCCGAATACACCAGGAACAGCCGCGTGGTCTCGCCGGCGATCTGGCCGCCGACGATGAACGAGGCCGAGGCGTCGATCAGGTTGGCGCGCATGTAGTCGCCGTCGCGGCGCTGCACTTCGCGCAGTGCGTTGCCCAAGGCGCCTGCGATATCGAACATCGAGCTTGCATTGTAGAAGCTCGGCAGGTTCGGGTCCTTGCGTGCCAGATGCTCGACCAGGCTCAGCGCATTCTGGGTCACCGACAGATTGCCCGCCGACAGGGTCACCACCACGCGTTCGCCCGCGACTTCGTACACCCGCATCTTCTCGAACCGGCCGACGTTGTCGACGCCTGCGTTGGTGCGCGAATCGGACACGAACACCATGCCGGCGTCGACTTTCATGCCCAGGCAGTAGGTCATGGCTCAGTGGTCATCATGCGGCGATCACGTCGGTGCCCGAGAAAAACTCGAGATTGATCTCATCGCCAAGACGATACAGGCGTTCGAGGTAGCGGGTAAGGTAATCGTGCAGGCCGCCGGCGAGGATCTCATCGATGCGACCGTAGCGCGTCTCGGCGGCGAGCACGCCGGCCAGACGCACGATCTCCGCCCGCCGCCCGCCGCGCAAGCGCTCGAGCACCTGCAGCAACGCCATGCTGCAGCTGGCCAGCGAACGCGGCATGTCCGGGCGCAGGATCACCAGTTCGGCCACCCGCGCGGAGGTCAGGGTGTCGCGATAGATCTTGCGGAAGGTCTCGAACGCGGAGAGTGCCTGCAGCATCGCGCTCATCCGGTAATATTCGGCCGCAGCACCGTCTTCCGATGCCGCCTGCTCGTCCGGCAGGTCGAAGTTGGCATCCAGCAGGCGTACGCCGAAATCGGCGCGCTCGATGAAGGTGCCAAGACGCAGGAACTCGTAGCCCTCGTCGCGCCCCATGGTGCCGATGGTCACGCCGCGAAACGCACCCGAGCGGCGCTTGACCCAATCCAAGAACGCGGTCGGACCGTCGGCTGCGATCTGATCGAGGTCCATCTCGCGCAGCCGCAGCCAAGTGCTGTTGATGCTCTGGTACATCTCGCCGGTGATCGCACCGCGCTGGGCGCGGCCGGACTCGCGCGCGGCGCGCACGGCAGCGAACATCGACGACGGATTCTCCGGATCGTGGATCAGGAACTGCAGTACCCGGTCGGCGTCGATCGCGCCGTGCCGCTCGGTATACAGCTCGGCCAGGTCAAGGGCTTCCAGCGCGCGCTCCCATGCGCCGGTTCCCGCGCGCCGGGTGCCCAGGCGATCGGGCAGCAGCGAGGTGCGATGGGCCAGGTCCAGCAGGCGCGCGGTGTTGTCGACGCGCTCGATATGGCGCGACAACCAGTACAGATCGCTGGCGGTTCGACACAGCATCGGCCTACTCCAGGATCCAGGTGTCTTTGGTGCCGCCGCCCTGCGAGGAGTTGACCACCAGCGAGCCATCGCGCAGCGCGACCCGGGTCAGTCCGCCCGGCACGATGCGGATCTCGCGGCCGGACAGCACATAGGGCCGGAAGTCGATGTGGCGCGGCGCGAGTCCGGCTTCGACGAACGTCGGGCAGGTCGACAGCGCCAAAGTGGGTTGTGCGATGTAGCGCGCGGGCTCGGCGATGATGCGCTCGCGAAACTCGGCAAGCTCGGCTTTGGTTGCGGCAGGTCCGATCAGCATGCCGTAGCCGCCCGCGCCATGCACTTCCTTGACCACCAGTTCCGACAGATGCGCCAGTGCGTAGGCGCAGTCCTGCGGATCGCGCAGGCGCCATGTCGGTACGTTGGCCAAGATCGGCTCCTCGTCCATGTAGAAGCGGATCATGTCCGGCACGTAGGGATACACCGCCTTGTCGTCGGCCACGCCCGTGCCCACCGCGTTGGCCAGCGTCACCCGCCCCTGGCGACAGGCCTCGAACAATCCGGGCACACCGAGCGTCGAGTCGCTGCGGAACGCCATTGGATCGAGGAAGTCGTCGTCGATGCGGCGATAGATCACGTGCACGCGCTGCAGACCACGAGTGGTGCGCATGTACACGTTGCCGTCGCGCACGCACAGGTCCTGGCCCTCGACCAGCTCGATACCCATCTGCTGGGCGAGGAACGCGTGCTCGTAATACGCCGAGTTGTAGGCACCGGGAGTCAGCAGCGCGGCGGTGGGATTCTCGATTCCGGCCGGTGCCACCGAGCGCAGGTTCTCCAGCAGCACGTCCGGGTAATGCTCCACCGGTGCGATCGACTGCTGCGCGAACAGCTCCGGAAACAGCCGCATCATCATCTTGCGGTTCTCAAGCATGTACGACACGCCCGATGGCACCCGCAGGTTGTCCTCCAGCACGTAGTACTCGCCAGCACCCGCGCGCACCACGTCGATTCCCGCGATATGCGCGTAGATGCCGCCGGGCAGGTCGATGCCGCGCATCTGCGGGCGGTACTGCTCGTTGTAGAGCACCAGCTCGCGCGGCAGCACGCCGGCTTCGAGGATGCGCTGGCCGTGATAGATGTCCTCGAGGAACAGGTTGAGCGCGCGCACCCGCTGGCGCAAACCGGCCTCCAGCATGCGCCACTCGTCGGCCGGCACCACGCGCGGCACGATGTCGAACGGGATCAGCCGTTCGGTGCCCTCCTTCTCGCCGTACACGGTAAACGTGATGCCGACCCGGTGGAATGCCAGCTCCGCTTCCTTGCGCTTTTGCACGATGCGCTGCGCTGGCGTGCGCGCCAGCCACGCGGCGAACTCGCGATAGTGTGGCCGTGCATGCCCTGCCGCATCGAGCATCTCGTTGTAGAAGTCCGCCATCAAGACCACCCGGTGAGCCATGGCCGGGCGGATGACCGGTCATGGGTCGAGTGTTGCAGCGCAATACCGCGATGGCAACACTGCGGGCGCGCGCTGCCGGACTCCCTATCGGGTGAGGAATTTCACCAGCAGGTTGGCGAGGGTCCGATACGGCGGCCGCATCAACGCCATCGACGACAGGCGTGCCTGGTACAGCACCGGCTTTTGCTTGCTGAACGTGAGGAAGCTTTCCTTCGCATGGTAGTGACCCATGCCGGAGGGCCCCACGCCGCCGAAGGGCAGCTTGCTCTGGGCGAAATGCAGCACCGTGTCGTTGACCGTCACGCCGCCGGCGACCGTGCGCTCGAGCACGCTTTCGGTGCGCACCGCATCGTGGTCGAAGTGATACAGGGCCAGTGGCCGCGGCCGCGCGTTGACGTAGTCGATGGCGGCCGGTACCGAGGGCACGGCGACCAGCGGCAATACCGGCCCGAACAGTTCTTCCTGCATCAGCTTGCAGTCGTCGGGCGCATCCAGCACCAGGGTCGGTGCAAGGATGCGCCGCGCAGCATCGCCCGCAGCCAGCTCGATCACGGTCGCACCGCGGCTGCGCGCCTCTTCGATCCAGCCGGTCAGGCGCTGGAACTGACGCTCGTTGATCACGCTGGTGTAGTCGGGATTGTTGGCAAGGTCCGGGTAACGCTGCACCACGTAATCGCGCATGTGTTCGACGAACATCGGGATCTGCGCGCGCTCGAGCAGCACGTAGTCGGTGGCGATGCAGGTCTGGCCGGCGTTGAGCCACTTGCCCGCGGCGATGCGCTCGACGGCGGTCTTGAGCGGATAGTCCGGCGCGATGATCGCCGGCGACTTGCCGCCGAGTTCCAGCGTGACCGGCACCAGGTTTTTCGCCGCCGCCGCCATCACCCGTTTGCCGACTTCGGTCGAGCCGGTGAAGAACAGATGATCGAACGGCAGTTCGGTGAAGGCCGCGGCAAGCTCCACGCCGCCGAGCACGGTCGCGACGCGGTCTTCCGGGAACACCTCGGCCAGCAGCGATTTGAGCAGCTCGCTGGTGCGCGGCGTGTGCTCGGAGGGCTTGAGCATCACATGATTCCCCGCGCCGATCGCTGCGGCCAGCGGCATCAGTGCAAGGTTCACCGGATAGTTCCACGGCGCGATGATGCCGACCACGCCGAGCGGCTGGTAGCGCACCGCGGTGGTCGCCGGCCAGAACAGCCAGTCGGCGAGCCCGCGCTTGCTGCGCATCCAGCCGCGCAGATGCCCGCGCACGTGGTCGATCTCGGCCAGCACCGTCATGCCGTCGCTGAGCAGCGATTCATGCCGCGAGCGGCGCCCGAAGTCCGCACTCATCGCGGCCACGAATTCGTCCAGTCGCGACTTGAAGCGATCGCGCAGGCGCTCGAGGTCGTCGATGCGCTGCCGGTAGCCGGGCACCTGGCGCTGGTGCGCGGCGCGCTGCTTGGCGAGCACGGCGTTCAGCGGGTCGAATCCCGCAGTCGCGACGATCGGCTTGATCTGGGCGTTCATGGACGGCACTCCGGACAGAGCCTCAGTTTACGCGCTCGGCGTGGCAACGGTCTGTGCCGTGCATTACCCGCAATCACCGGCGAGCCTTACACTAGGCTCGATCCGCATTCTCCCCGCGACCAGTCGATGAACATCCGTCCATATCGCCACCACCATCCGAAGCTCGGCCGGCACGTGTATGTCGATCCGGCGGCGACCGTGATCGGCGATGTGGAACTTGCCGACGATGTGTCGATCTGGCCCGGCTGCGTGGTGCGCGGCGATGTGAATCACATCCGGATCGGCGCGCGCACCAACATCCAGGATGGCGCGATCGTGCACGTGACCCACGACGGGCCGTATACGCGGCCCGGCGGCTATCCGACCGTGATCGGCGCCGATGTCACCGTCGGTCATGCCGTGGTGCTGCATGCCTGCACCATCGAGGACGCGGTGCTGATCGGCATGCACGCGACCGTGCTCGACGGCGCGGTGGTGCGCAAGCATGGTTTCGTCGGTGCCGGTGCGTTGGTAGCGCCCGGCAAGGTGGTCGGCGAGCGCGAACTGTGGATCGGCAATCCCGCGCGTCTGATGCGCACCCTGAGCGATATCGAGGTCGAGCAGCTGTATTACTCGGCGGCGAACTACGTCAAGCTCAAGGACGAATACCTGCGCTGCCATCCGTTTATCGGCAGCCAAGCGGGTAGCGCCTAATCATTCAATCCGTGGCAGCCGGCATGCCGGCGACTGCACCCTTCGCTACTGCCGCGACTCCGGTTGACTGCATCCTCCGCTACCGCCGCGACTGATGTCGCTGCCATGGCAGCTCCCACAAGTGCCGCCACCGCGAGTCGCTGAACCTGTGGCAGCCGGCATGCCGGCGACTGCACCCTTCGCTACTGCCGCGATCCCGGTTGACCGCATCCTCCGCTACCGCTGCGACTGATGTCGCTGCCATGGCAGCTCCCACAAGTGCCGCCACCGCCAGTCGCTGTACCTGTG
>JBBSDI010000201.1:0-6937 GCA_038249585.1 Lysobacterales bacterium
CGCGAGTACTTGCGATCCCACTGCGCATCGACCAGATCGTGCACCGTGTGCGGCGCGTGGCGCAGCGGCGAATCCTCGATCTTGAAGCGACCCGCCTCGACCTCGGCGATCTCGCGGCGGATCGCGATCATCGCAGCGCAGAAGCGATCGATCTCGACCTTCGACTCCGATTCGGTCGGCTCGATCATCAGCGTGCCTACCACCGGAAAACTCATGGTCGGCGCATGGAAGCCGTAGTCGATCAGGCGCTTGGCGATGTCGTCGACGCTGACTCCGCAGGCGTCTTTCAGCGCGCGCGGATCGATGATGCACTCGTGCGCGACGCGACCGTTGTGGTTGCGATACAGCAGCGGAAAATGCGGATCCAGACGCACGGCGATGTAGTTGGCCGACAGGATCGCCACTTCGGTCGCGCGCTGCAGACCGGCACCGCCCATCATCAGGATGTAGGCGTAGCTGATCGGCAGGATCGACGATGACCCGAAAGGGGCCGCCGACACCGGGCCCACCGGTGCGCTGCCGCCGTCGAGTTCAGGATGGCCGGGCAGGAATGGCGCCAGATGCGCCTTGACCCCGATCGGGCCCATGCCGGGGCCACCACCGCCGTGCGGGATGCAGAAGGTCTTGTGCAGGTTCAAATGCGAAACGTCGGCGCCGAACTGGCCCGGCTGCGACAGACCGACCTGCGCATTCATGTTCGCGCCATCCATGTACACCTGGCCGCCGTGGGCGTGGATCACCTCGCAGATCTCGCGGATGTGCTCCTCGAACACGCCGTGTGTAGACGGATAGGTGACCATCAACGCAGCCAACCGCGCGCTGTGCTTTTCCGCCTTGGCGGTGAGATCGGCAAGATCGACATTACCCTCCGCATCGCACTCGACGACCACCACGTCCATGCCGACCATCTGTGCCGAGGCCGGATTGGTGCCGTGCGCGCTGGACGGAATCAGGCATACCGTACGCTGGGTGTCGTCGCGCGACAGATGGTAGCCACGGATAGCCAGCAGACCTGCGTACTCGCCCTGCGCGCCGGAATTCGGCTGCAGCGAGACCGCATCGTACCCGGTGATCTCGACCAGCCAGCGCTTGAGGTCGTCGAACAGCTCGCGATAGCCCAGCGCCTGCTGCGCAGGTGCGAACGGATGCAGCGCACCGAAGCCCGGCCAGGTGACCGGGATCATCTCGGCAGTGGCATTGAGTTTCATGGTGCACGAACCGAGCGGGATCATCGCGCGATCGAGTGCGAGGTCGCGGTCGGAGAGTTTGCGCAGGTAGCGCAGCAGCTCGGTCTCGGAGCGATAGCGGCTGAACACCGGATGCTTCAGACACGCACCCTTGCGGGCCAGCGATTCGGGAATCGCGGTGCCCACGCCCGCTTCGCCGTCGGCATAGGCGAGGCTGCCGCCGAAGGCCGACCACACCGCTTCGATGGTGGCCGCCGTGGTGGTCTCGTCGACCGCGATGCCCAGCCGGGTGTCGCCAAACAGGCGCAGGTTGATGCGTGCGGCCTGCGCGCGGGCCACGATGGCATCGCGCTGTGCGCCAGCGTCGACCGTGATCGCATCGAAGAACTGCGTCTGTTGCACCGTGAAGCCGAGCTTGCGCAAGCCTGCCGCCAGCACGCATGCGCGCCGGTGCACATCGCGCGCGATCGCGGTGAGTCCCTCGGGGCCGTGGTAGACCGCGTACATCGACGCGATCACGGCCAGCAGCACCTGTGCGGTGCAGATGTTGGATGTCGCCTTCTCGCGCCGGATGTGCTGCTCGCGGGTTTGCAGCGACAGCCGATACGCCGGTTGACCGCGTGAGTCGACGGAGACCCCGATCAGGCGACCGGGAATCGACCGCTTGAGCGCATCGCGCACGGCCATGTACGCCGCATGCGGGCCGCCATAGCCCATCGGCACACCGAAGCGCTGGGTTGAACCGATCGCAATATCGGCGCCGAGCTCGCCCGGTGACTTGAGCATGCTCAACGCCAGCGGATCGGCGGCCATCACCGCGATGCCGCCGGCGGCCTTGATGCGGGTGATGTGCGCGCTGAAATCACGCACATCGCCGCGGGTGCCCGGATACTGGAAGATCGCGCCGAACACCGCGCCGGGATCGAGATCGGTATCGGGATCGCCGACGATCAGCGTCCAACCGAGCGGTTCGGCGCGCGTGCGCATCACCGCGATCGACTGCGGATGGCAGTCGCGATCGACGAAGAACGCGCTGGCCTTTGATTTCGACCCACGCTGCGCCACCGCCATCGCCTCGGCCGCGGCCGTGGCTTCGTCGAGCAAGGATGCGTTCGACACATCGAGCCCGGTGAGCTCGCAGATCATGGTCTGGAAGTTCAGCAGCGCTTCCAGCCGGCCTTGCGAGATTTCCGGCTGGTAGGGCGTGTATGCCGTGTACCAGGCGGGGTTTTCCAGAATGTTGCGCAGGATGACCAGCGGCGTGTGGGTGCCGTGATAGCCCTGTCCGATCAGCGAGGTGAACACCTGGTTGCGCGAGGCCAGCGCATGCAGGCGCGCGAGCGCGTCGACCTCGCTCATTGCCTGACCCATGCTCGCCAGCGGCGTGGGTTGGCGAATGCTGGCAGGCATGGTCTGCGCGATCAGCGTCTCGATATCGGGCACACCGATCGCTGCGAGCATCTGCTGTTGCTCCTGCGGCGAAGGCCCGATGTGGCGAGCGGCGAAATCGCGGGCAACGTGGGGTTGACGCAGGACGCTGGGAACGGTCATGTGGCCTCGATGGGGTCGGATCAACGGATGCTCACGGCAAGCGAGTCCTCGGCGCTGAACAATGCGCGAGTACTAGCTGCCTGATTGACTGTTGGTCGCAGATCACTCGGCCCGACGACTGGCGATGGCGCCCGGTGAGGAGCGTGGTCGTCAGAGCATCGCGCGTCACCGCCTTTGCAGGAGAGGACGCCGAAAAAGAGCCGAATACCCCATCTGTACCTTTGCCTGAGAGCGTTATCCCGTCGGCGGACGCAGGCTCACCGGTTGCCCGGTGCGCGTCGCTTTCCAGATGTTTGCAGCAGTGCTCGCGGTCCTTCTGCCTGAGAGTTTCCGGGGCGGTTGCTCCTTCGGCGCCGGACAAGTCCGGTCTCTCCCGCGAGGCCAGACAAGGCTAGCACGAGCACTTGCGAAGGGGACGCCAAGACAGCACGGCAAGCGACTCGGACGCGGCGACCCGCGCCAGGGTCATCCCGGCGTAGCGCCGCCCGGCACCGGAACCAGCGGCGCCGGATATTCGCCTGCGTGCCGAATCAGGCGCTCGAGCAACGCTTCGGCCTCGGCGCGGTCGAGAAACGGAATGTCGATGCTGTAGCCCATCGAGCCGGTGCCTGCGACTTCGATCGCGACGTTGGCCATCCCGTTGCGGCGGTCCAGCGGCGAGCAATGCAGCACCGCGCCCTGCATGCGCGACAGCTCCAGCACGCGCCAGTCGCGCGACAGCCAGCCACTGCGGTATGCGAGCACCTGCGCGTCGATGGCGTAGGCGGAGAACCGCGCCCAGCCGCGCGCGCGAAGCAGCACGAGGATCGACAGTGCGAGCCACGCACCGCCGGCGATCGGGACAAAGTCGACCAGTGCTGCCTGGCCTTGACTCACCGCCACCACCAGCCCGCCCAGCACGGCGGCGAGCAGCAGCAGCACGCTCGGTACCGCGGCGAGCCTGCGCCATGCGTGCGGGTGCAGCGGCCGCCAGTCGTCGCGTGCAATCGCCAGTTGCGGTGTTACGGTCGCGATCAGTGCATTCACCCGCGCCGGGGTGGCGATGGGTGCCAGCCATTTCAGGCGGGTACCGGAGGCTTCGTTCATCGCGGCCAGGCTGCCGGCGATGTCGACCCTCAGTGCGCGTCGGTGCAGCAGCCGCTGCAGCAGCGATTCCTCGACCGTGATGCGCTGGATTTTCGAAGCGTTCGCACCGGCACGAACGCGAGTCAACAAGCCCTCCTCGGTGCCGATGCGGCTACCGTCGCGCTCGAGTGCGAAGTTCCAGTGGCGCACGATCGCCAGCACGATCGACAGCAGGCGTAACGACAAGGTTGCCAGCACCACGAACACGATCGCGGAGGCGATCAGCTCCCACGGGCCGTGTCCTTGCACCCATTCGCCGAGGAATCCTTCCATGCCGCTCCACAGCGAGCGCAGCAGCGGCAGGTCGCGCGGATCGTTGCCGGACTGGAACAGGCCGCCGATCAATGCGGCCACCACCACCATGCCGCGGTTGGACACGATGCCGAGCCGCACCAATTCGCCCAGCGGCAGGCGCAGCAGGACTTCCGGCGCCGGCAATGCATCGCTGCCGTGGGTGTCGCCAGACTGTGCCGCGCCGACCGTAGGGCCAACACGTCGCAGCAATTGTTCGAGCGCTGCTGCGTCGGCAACGGTTATCACGCTCATCTTCGCCTCCGGCTCGGTGCCGCCGGCAGATTCCAGGCGCAGTTCGGTGACCCCGAACAGCCGGTGCAATGGATTGCGGCGCTGGGCCACATTCTGGATTCGCGAAAACGGGATGTGGCGCTCGGTGCGATCGAAAATGCCCTCACGAACCACCAGCTCGCCATCGCCGACGCGATAGCGAAAACCAAAGCTGTATACCACCGAATACAGCGCCAGCCCGATTGCTGCAATGCCGCCGTACAGCGCCCAGGTTTCGCCGCGACCGAACACCAGCAGCACGATCGCCGGCAATGCCACGGTGCGCAGGTTGGTCAGCAAAACGAACAGCCACGACCACGGATGCAGGCGGCGTTCGTCGCGGCCGGTGCCGTCCGGCAGCAGCTCAGACGGCATCGGATCCGTCGCGCTGCAGCAGCTTGTCGCGCAGATCCAGTGCATCGGGATGAAACAGCCCGGGCACGGCGACGGAGTTCAGCTGGGTGCCCGCGGTGAACACCATGACCTTGGCCATGCCCCAATGGCGATCCAGTGGCCCCTGGTTGACCTCGGTGTGCTGGATGCGCGTGCGTGGCACGAAGGTTTCGCTGCGCCAGAACACGCCGCGCCGCACCATCAGCCCGTCGTCGAGCAGTCGCGCACTGAAGCGGGCGAACGACGCGCGCGCCCACGTGTCGGCCGCGAGTGCCGCGAACGCCACCGCGACCACCACCAGCAGCAGCACCGATGTGAAGCGCCAATCAAGCACGGTGCCCAGCGTGACGCTCGCAGCGATTGCCGGAATCAGGCTCGACATCACCGCCGTGACCCGCAGCACAGCGCGCTGGCGTGGATGCTTGCGCAACGTGGCCTCGGATTGCACCGGTACCGCGGGATCGTCTGCGAGAGCAATCATGTCCATGCGCACATCATGGATGCCGCAAGCGCCGATGCAAGCATGACCGATGGCAGGTACGCGATCACTCGGTGTAGATCGCCACCACCACGGCACCATCGGCGTCGATGGTGCCGCGATACATGCCGCCGCTGTTGTACGGCAAGGCCGCATTGCCGGCAGCGTCCAGCACGATCACGCCGCCATCGCCACCGAGGCGCGCGACTTCGACCAGCACATCGGCCGCTGCCTTGGCCACGCTGTCGCCCCGATAGGCCACCCGCGCGCAGATATCGTGCGCCACCGCGCTGCGGATGAAGTACTCGCCCCAGCCGGTCGCCGACACCGCGCAGCCGCTGTCGGCCCAGGTGCCGGCGCCGATGATCGGTGCATCGCCGACGCGGCCAAAGCGCTTGTTGGTCATGCCGCCGGTCGAGGTCGCCGCAGCCAGGCGGCCCTGCGCGTCGCGGGCGACCGCGCCGACCGTGCCGTAGTAGGCACTCGACGGCAGGCTCGCCTGCTTCTTTGCAGCCTCGCGTGCCTTGAGCAACTCCTGCCAGCGGGACTCGGTGCGAAAGTACCCCGGCTCCACGAACGCGATCCCGACCGACTGCGCAAACTGCTCGGCGCCCTCGCCGATCATCATCACGTGCACCGACTTTTCCATCACCGCGCGCGCGAGCTCCACCGGGTTGCCGATTCGATGCAGTCCAGCGACCGCACCGGCGCGACGGGTAGCACCGTCCATGATCGATGCGTCCAGTTCGTTGACGCCTGCGGCATTGAACACCGCGCCTTTGCCGGCATTGAAGTGCGGCGAGTCTTCGAGCAACACCACCGCGCGGGTCACCGCGTCGAGGCTGCTGCCGCCATCGGCAAGGGCCTTGGCACCGGCGCGCAGTGCGGCCTCGATATCGGCACGGATCGAGGCCTCTTTTTCGGCAGTGAGTTCCGCGCGCGGGATCGCACCGGCGCCACCGTGTACGGCAAGGGCGATACCGCCGGCAGTCGCCGCCAACGGCATCGACAGGATCGCTGCAAGAAAGCAGTGGGTGAGTGTGCGCATCCGGCTGGTCCTCAAGATCGATCCGGCCGAGTATAGCGATGCGCTGTGCAGTCGCTGTTGCCGGCATCGATGCAGATCGGAGGTCGCTGTCGCCGGCATGCCGGCTCCCACAGCGCGGAAGGACTCTCGTTGCAAGTCAGTAAATCCCGCATTTTAAAACAGCAGGGCCTGCCTCGACCCTGCAATCTGGCTGTGGGAGCTGCCATGGCAGCGACGGCAGCAACTGTCCGTTTCGAAGCGCACGATTTACTGACTCGCCACGACAGTCCTTTCGCGCTGTGGGAGCTGCCATGGCAGCGACGGCGGCAACTGTCCGTTTCGAAGCGCACGATTTACTGACTCGCCACGACAGTCGTTCCGCTTTGTGGGAGCTGCCATGGCAGCGACGGCAGCAACTGTCCGTTTCGAAGTGCACGATTTACTGACTCGCCACGGCAGTCGTTCCGCTTTGTGGGAGCTGCCATGGCAGCGACGGCGGCCACTGTTCGTTGCCGGCAGACCACACTCGGTGAGATGCGCCAGAATGCAAAGCCGCCAACATTTTAGAACCTGCCGCTTCCGCGCAACAACCGCTGCGGATTAGGAAACCAG
>JBBSDI010000202.1:0-6870 GCA_038249585.1 Lysobacterales bacterium
AGCTGATGCATCCGCCGGAAAGCTCGACGCACTCTTCGCTGAAGCTGCGGAAGACTACGAGAGCAAACCTCGTCGGCAACGGTGAATCACACGGCCTCCGCCAAGTTCTGGCGCTGCTACGAGTCGTTGCCTTTTGAGGTGTGCATCCTCGCAGACAAGCACGTCAAGCTGTTGCAGAGCGATCCGGCGCACCCATCGTTTGAGTTCAAGCGACTTGGTGGCGGTAGGTTCTACAGCGCAAGAATAGTCTTGCGCGAACGCGCGCTCGGACTGGCGCGCGACGATGGCGTCCACTCGGTTTGGGTTGGTGTACATGCTGAGCATGATCGCGTCGGCGACCCATCGCCGCTCGTCCAGACACTCCTCTCCCAATTAAACGGCGTTTGCCGTAGTCGATCCCTGAGGCGCAAAAGCCGGGCCGGTGCATTGGTCCCCCGGAATCGGGATTTCCTTCGGTCGCGATGGGGCCTGTTTGGTGGCGGTGGTATGCGCCTGGGCAGTGCGGGACTTGCGAATGGGGTGCCTATGGTTCAAGCGGTCGAAATGACCGGCAGGAATCCTCCAGTGCACATTTCGCTGCCAATCCTGGGCCCTGGTCCCGGTCTGCGGTCGTCATGGCTCGGCGCCCGCGCCGCAGGTTGCGTGCAGTGGCTCCCTAATGGCGCGCGTTGCCGACCGTCGTGTTCGCCAACCGCACATACAGCGCCTTCGACGGGCTGCCGGCGACGCCGCGTTCTTCCAGCACGAATTCGCCGGGACGGCTGCGCAGCAGATCACTGAGCTTCTTGTGCCCGTAGAGTCGCGCGTCGAACTCAGGGCGTATCTTGGTCAGATAGCTGCCCACCGACCCCAGGTGCGCCCAGCCCGACTCATCGTCGGCCTCGCCGATGGCCTGCCGGACCAATGCACTCGGAAAATTGTCGGTTTTGGGCAGCTTGGGAGCCTTGGGTGCTTTGGGCGACGCAGGCGCGACTGCGGGGCCTGCCTTCGCGGCCGGTGGTGCGGCTGCGATGGGCTCAACGATGGGATCCACGCGCACCAGCAAGTCGGTGTAGATGAACTTGTCGCACGCCTTGAGGAACGGCGCGGGGGTCTTGCGCTCGCCAAAGCCATACACCGACATGCCTTCCTCGCGCAGTCGCTGGGCCAGCCGGGTGAAGTCGCTGTCGCTGGAGACCAGGCAGAAACCATCGAAGCGGCGCGTGTAGAGCAGATCCATCGCGTCGATGATCAATGCACTGTCGGTGGCGTTCTTGCCGCGCGTGTAGGCGAATTGCTGCACCGGCTGGATCGAGTGCTCGAGCAGCGATTTCTTCCACCTGCCCAGTGCAGGCTCGGTCCAGTCGCCGTAGATGCGCTTGACGCTGGCCACCCCGTAGCGCGCCACTTCATCGAGAATGGCCTCGACGACCGAGGCCTGCGCGTTGTCGGCATCGATCAAGACCGCCAGGCGCGACTGGCCTGCGGTGCCGCTGCGTTCGGTGGAGCCGATGGAGTCCATGCGCGGATGCCTCGCAGTGCGCGCGCAGCGTGCGTGCTCGCGCACATGATTGCACGGCCCGGCCTGCGGTTGGAGCGTGGTCGATTACCTGGAATGTCGAAGCAACCGGGCTCACAACCACCCGCAGCGAACGATGCATGAGGCTGTCATCGGCGCCGGTTGTCGCCTGACAGGCCGACTGGGCGCGTGCCGTGCCTTAAGCCCGCGCTGATATGATGCGCGATCGCGAGCATTCCACAGGTATTGCATGAGTCCCAGCAAGGTCGCCGATGGCGAGGAGCGCGGTTGGATCGTTCCGATCGGTGGTGCGGAGGAGAAGGAGAACGATCCGCGCATCCTGCAGCGCTTCGTCGAGATCTGCGGCGGCAGCCGGGCGAACATCGCGGTGATTCCGACCGCCAGCCGGCTGGCCGACACCGGCACCCGCTATGCGCGGATCTTCCGCGAGCTCGGTGCCGGGGAAGCCACCGCGGTGGATTTCGAATCGCGCGCGGATTGTTCGGATTCCACCAAGCTCGGCGCCATCAAGCGCGCGACCGGCATCTTTCTGACCGGCGGCAACCAGTTGCGCATCACCACCCTGCTCGGCGGCACCGACGCGGCGCGGACGATCCGTAGCCAGAACGCCATCGGCGTGCACGTGGCCGGAACCAGTGCGGGCGCCAGCGTGCTCAGCGAACACATGATCGCTTTCGGCGACGAGGGCTCCTCGCCGATGGCCGGCAGCGTGCGGCTCGCGCCGGGCCTGGGCCTGACCAACCGCTTCATCATCGACCAGCACTTTCGGCAGCGCGACCGTCTCGGCCGGCTGGTGACAGCACTCGCCTACAACCCGTTCCCGATCGGCATCGGCCTGGACGAAGACAGCGCGGCTTTCATCGCCGAAGACAACACGCTGGAAGTCGTCGGCAGTGGCGCGGTGACCGTGGTGGATGCCGCGGGGCTGGAGTTCTCGTCGATGGATTCGATCGACGAGGGCCAGCCGGTGTGCCTGCTGGGCCTGACCGTGCATATCCTGGTTGCAGGCGCTACCTTCAATTTGCATACTCGGAAAGCGCACGCGAATGCGCTGTCGATCCGAAAGACCTGAGGCCATCGCAATACCGCCGGAGCCCTGAATGCGCATTCTCGATCGTGCGGTCTACGTGGGCCCATCGCTGTATGCGCACTTTCCGGTCATCCGGCTGGAGCTCGATCTGGGCGAGCTCGAGCAATGGCCCACGGTGCGACTCGGCGATGCGTTCATCGACGGACTGGTCGCCGCCCTGCCCAACCTCGCCGAACACGGTTGTTCGTATCGGGAGCCGGGTGGGCTGATCCGGCGCATGCGCGAGAACGAGGGCACCTGGCTGGGCCACGTGCTCGAACATGTCGCGATCGAGCTGCAGAATGTCGCCGGCGAAGACGTGAGCTTCGGCAAGACGCGCAGCACCGACAAGCCCGGTGTGTACTCGGTGGTCTACGAGTACGTGCAGAAGGAGGAAGGCGTCGAAGCCGGAGACTTGGCGCTGCGTCTGCTGACCTCCCTGCTTCCGGAGGCGTTGCGTTCTTCGAGTGCGGTGCCCGAGGGTTGGAGCTGGATCGCCGCGCGCGACGAGTTCATTCGCTTCGCCCAGCGGCGCGCGCTGGGTCCGTCGACCGCGGCGCTGGTCAAGGCCGCCGAAGCACGCGGGATTCCGTGGTTCCGCCTCAACGAGCAGTCGCTGGTGCAACTGGGCCAGGGCAAATACCAGCAGCGCATCCAGGCCACGGTGACCGGCCGCACCTCGCATATCGCAGTCGAGCTGGCCAGCGACAAGGAAGAGACCAACAAGATCCTCGGCGCGCTGGGGCTGCCGGTGCCGATCCAGCAGCTGGTGCAAAATGAATCGCAGGCGGTGCGTGCCGCGCGCAGGATCGGATTCCCGGTGGTTACCAAGCCCTACAACGGCAACCACGGGCGCGGCATCTCGATCCGCCTGACCAGCGACGAGGAAGTGATCGCGGGTTTCAAGAAAGCACAGGAGATCTCGCGCTCGGTGATCGTCGAGACCTTCCTCGAAGGCGACGACCATCGCCTGCTGGTGGTCAACGGCGAGCTGGTCGCCGCGACCCGCCGCACGCCGGGCCACGTCATCGGCGATGGCGTGCACACGATCGCGCAGCTGGTCGAGATCGTGAACCAGGACCCGCGGCGCGGCGTCGGCCACGAGAAGGTGCTGACCCGGCTGCAGCTCGATGAGCAGGCGCAGACCATGATGGCGCGCGCCGGCTACAGCGCCGACTCGGTGCCGCCGGTCGACAGCGTGGTGTACCTGCGCTCGACGGCCAACCTGTCCACCGGCGGTACCGCCACCGATGTGACCGACATCATCCATCCGGACAACCGCGAGATGGCGGTGACCGCGATCCGCGCGATCGGTCTGGATGTCGGAGGCGTCGATTTCCTGTCGACCAATATCGCCGACAGTTACCGCAAGATCGGCGGCGGGATCTGCGAGGTCAACGCAGCGCCGGGTTTCCGCATGCATGTCGCGCCCAGCGAGGGCACGCCGCGCGACGCCGCAGGTCCGGTGATCGACATGCTGTTTCCGGCAGGCTCGCCCAGCCGGGTGCCGATCGCCGCGATCACCGGCACCAACGGCAAGACCACCACCGCGCGCATGTTCGCGCACATCGCCAAGATGGCCGGCTTCACGCCGGGGTTGACCACCACCGATGGCGTGTACATCGACGGCCAGCGCACGGTCGAGGGCGACATGACCGGGCCGGTCTCCGCGCGCATGGTGCTGTCGAATCCGCTGATCGACCTGGCCGTGCTGGAAACCGCGCGCGGCGGCCTGCTGCGCGCGGGCATGGGCGTGCGCCATGTCAACGTGGGCGCGGTGCTCAACGTGCAGTCCGACCATCTGGGCATCAAGGGCATCGATACCCTCGAGCAACTGGCAGAGCTCAAGCGCATCGTGGTCGAGGTCTGCGAGGACTGCGCGGTGCTCAATGCCGACGATCCGCACGTGGTGCGCATGTCCGGCTACACCGATGCCAAGGTGATCTGCTACGTCACCTTGAATCCCTCGCACGGGCTGGTGCGCGAGCACATCCGCGCGGGCGGTCGCGCCTGCGCGCTGGAGGCCGGCGTCAACGGCCACATGATCGCGCTGTACGACAAGGGCGGCCACATTCCGCTGCTGTGGACGCACCTGATTCCGGCCACCCTCGAAGGCCGCGCGCTGCACAACGTGCAGAACGCGATGTTCGCCGCCGCGATTGCCTATGCGATGGGCATCAAGCTCGACGCCATTCGCCAGGGCCTGCGCACCTTCGACACCACGTTCTTCCAGGCGCCGGGTCGGATGAACGTGTTCAACGAACATCCGTTCAAGGTGCTGTTCGACTACGGTCACAACGCGCACGCGGTCGGCGTGATGGCCGATCTGGCGCAGCGGCTGGACGTTGCTGGCCGGCGCATCGTGGTGCTGGCAGGTCCGGGCGATCGCCGCGACGAAGACCTGACGGCGATCGCCGATGCGGTGGCGGGACGCTTCGATCACTACATCTGCCGCCGCGACGATGGCCTGCGCGGTCGCGATGGCGACGAGGTGCCGCGCATCCAGTCGCGAGCACTGCTGGACAAGGGCGTGGACCCGGGCGCGATCTCGGTGATCCCCGACGAGCAGGAGGCGATCGATGCAGCCTTGCGCATGGGCCAGGCTGGCGACTTGATCCTGGTATTCGCCGATGCGCTGGTGCGCAGCTGGAAGCAGATCACCAAGTTCCGCCCCGAAGGCAGTGCGGCGGCGAGCGAAAGCAGCAAGCCGGTCGATATCCCGCTGCCGAGCACGCCGGCAGGCGAAGCGGTGTTTTCGGGCATGGAAGGCATGGTGCGCGACGAGCGCGGCATTCGTTTTGCGCGCGAAGCGGAGGATTGAGGATCTGCGTCAGTTCGGGTTGGTGGATGCCACCACTCCCCGACCGCTCGCGGTGAGCGCAGGCGCGCTGCGCGTAAGTTGAAACACTCCGGCGCGCCGCAGCCTGCCACAATCGCGCCCCATGGATTCATTCGTCGAATCGCGCCGCCTGACCGGCCCCAATCGCCACTTCGGCGTGCCGGGTGCGGTGCTGGAGGCGATCGCGCCGCTGCCGGTGCCGCCGGATCTGGTGCAGCGCTGGCGCACGCTGGTGTGCGAGGGCTGCGCGGCACTGGGCTGGCCCACGCCAGTGCTCGACGTGCGCTACGGAATGCGCGGCACCACGCTGGCGCTGAGCGCCCCGCTCGATCAGCTGTTCGCCGCCACCGAGCTCAACGAGTGGGCGTGGCAGCACGCGGCCGCCTGCAACGATGGATTCCACGCACCGGGGCATCCTGCAGCCGACGATGCTGCGAGCGCTGCGCGCACGCTGCACGCGCTGGCCGCGGCCGAGTCCAATCCCGCGCTGCAGGCGCTCGCGCATGCAGCGCAAGCACATCACCTGGGGCTGTATCTCGATGACGAGCAGCTGTCGATCGGTGATGGGCGCTTCGGTCGCAGCTGGCCAATGGCGCAATTGCCGCAACCCGACGAGGTGCCGTGGCCTGCACTTGCGAACATCCGCAAGGCGCTGGTTACCGGCTCCAACGGCAAGACCACGTCGGTGCGGCTGCTGGCAGCGATCCTGCGCGCGATGGGATTGCGCACCGGGCACAGCAGCACCGATGGATTGTTCGTCGACGATCTACCGCTCGCCGCCGGTGACTATTCGGGGCCGGCCGGTGCGCGCACCATCCTGCGCCACGCGCAGGTCGAGGCGGCAGTGCTGGAGACCGCGCGCGGCGGCATCCTGCGCCGCGGGCTAGCGCTGGCGCATGCCGATGTCGCACTGGTAACCGGGATCAGCGCCGACCATTTCGGCGAATACGGGGTTCACGATCTCGATGATCTGGCGCTCACCAAGCTGGCGGTGGCGCACGCCATCGATGACAGCGGTCTGCTGGTGCTCAACGCGGATGACGCGACCCTCAGCCGCCATGCATCGAACCTGCGCTGTCGCATCAGCTGGTTTGCGCGCGACTACGCGCATCCGCTGCTCGCAGCGACCCGCAACGCGGGCGGCAACACCTGCGGCGTCGTCGATCGCGTGATGCTGTTGCACGTAGGCGGCCTCGAGCATGCGCTCGGCGCCATCGATGCGATGCCGCTGAGTGCCGGCGGGGTCGCCGGCTACAACATCTCCAATCTCGCGGGCGCTGCATTGGCCGCCGCCGCGCTGGGCGCACCGGCGCCGCTGATCGCCGAGGTTTTCGCGCGCTTTGGCACCGCGCGCGGCGACAACAGCGGCCGCTTGATGCGCTGGCGGATCGCCGGCTTCGAGGTGCTGCTCGACTACGCGCACAACCCCGAAGGCCTCGACGG
>JBBSDI010000203.1:0-6862 GCA_038249585.1 Lysobacterales bacterium
CAGCATCGCCAGCGTATGGCGGCTGCGCATCGAGCGACCCGGCAGGGTGAGGGTGGGGATGCCATACCACAGCATCTCCAAGCTGGTGACCCCGCCCGACCAGCCGATCGGATCGAGGTTCACATCGAAGCGCCCGAGCAGCTCGAACCATTGTGCGGGCTCGAGCGGCGGGTGGATCATCAACACCCGTTCTGCACTCGCTCCGGCTGCCGCGAACCCGGCAGCGATGCGCTGACGCAGGCGCCCGCGCGCGCCTTCGCTGCTGCCCGGCACCAATTCGAAACGCGCGTCGGGAATTGCTGCGGCGATCTGCGCGAGCACCCCGTCATGCACGGGCGTGAGCTTGAACACGGTCTGCGGCATTGCAAACACCGGAGGCATCGCGCTATCGGCACTGCGCGGGGCCGGTGAGTCCGGCGGCGGGGCGAAGCGGCAGCCCAGACCTGGCAGTCGGAACACCTGCTCGCTGTAGTCCGCCTCACCGCCAGCGCGCTCCATCGCATCGGCGGTAAGAAACCAGTCGATGTTATCGAGGCCGGTCGTCACCGGGTGGCCCCACAGCACGCACTGCGCGGGCGCCAGGCGTTGCGCGGCGACCCAACCCAGCATGGGGTCCATGCCGAGATCCAGCCACACCAGCACGTCGGGTGCCTCGTCGATGATGCGCTGACGCAGACCGTTGATGTCGCGGCGACAAACGCCGAAGCCGTCGGCGAAGGCCGCCAATCGCGCGGTCAGCGCGTCCTGGGTGGTGCCGCAGGACAGTATGCGGATGTCGAGGTGCTCACGGTCGAGCCCGGTGATCACACGCTCGAACAGCTTTCCGACCGAATGCTGGTAGAGAAAGCTCGATACGAACAGCACGCGCGCTCGTGCGCGCGCGGGACGCGGCGGGAGCTGCGCATGCCCGGATACCGCATGCACGAGACGCGTCAGCAGGGCGCCCGAGCGGCGCTGGATCGCCAGCGAATCTGCCACCGCGTAGTGGACATAGAAATTGTTGCACATCGAAACTGCAGCGAGCACCGCCGGATGGTCCGCCGCAGGCGGATCGCCAAGCGCGTCGAAGGCGGCCAGGGAAAGGAGGTAGCGCTCGACATAGGCCTGCATCGCGGCTTCGTCGGCGTGCATGGTGTCCGGCGGCAGGTTGGCGACCGCCCAGCGCGCTGGCAAGTGTTGCCGATCGCGGCGCAGCACCTCGTGCAATGCGGTCATGGCCGGGGCCAGGTCGTGTTCCTGCCAGTGCGCCAGAGCGATTGCGTACCATGCATCGACCGCGTCGGGTTGCACCTCCAGCAGGCGCTGGTTGGCGCTCAGCGCGCCCGCATGGTCTTGCGAGGAAAGGCACGCCCGCGCCAAACCACGCAGCGCGTCCGGGTGGCGGGGGTCGCGGTCGAGCGCACCGGTAAACGCCAGGGACGCAAGGCGTTCGTCGCCCAGACGTTCGGCAGCGCGGCCGAGGCCGACCCAGACCCGCGCAAGCTGCGGATGCGTGGTGCTCAGCGCGCGCCATCGCGCCATTGCGCTGGCATGGTCGCCCGCCGCATGCTCGGTGTCGGCCATCAGCATCAAAAGCTCGGGGCGCTGCGGATCGCGACCAAGCGCAGATGCAGCGGCCTCGCGCGCTTGCGCAGGACGGCCAAGCCCCAGCAACAGCCCGGCGAGGTTGGCCCAGAAGCGTGGGTTGTCCGGTTCCAGCTGCAGCAAGCGCCGCAAGCTGCGCTCGGCACGCAACGGGTCGCGCTCGCGACGCGCGAGCTCGGCGTCTTCGAGCAGGCTTAATCGATGGTCGGGATCGATGCGCAGTGCGGTATCCACGGCCCTGCGTGCGTCCTGCAGGCGACCGGCGCTGGCTTGCACCCGACCCAGCAGTGCGTGCGGCGCAGGATCGCCGAGTCCGCCAGCGGCGATGATCGCCAGGCACAGCGACTCTGCGGCCGACAGGTTGCCCGCCTGCAGCAAGGCGACGGCCTCGGCGATGCGTGGGTCGCTCATCGGACCATGGCCGGTGCCGACAGCGCGCGCTGCGGGTCGATACAGAAGTCCTCCAGCGCTGCTATCACCCGGCGATCGTCGTAGAGGCGATGCTTGCGTTCAGCGATCAGCGCGCGGATCTCCGTGCGCAGGTCGGCCGAGCGACCCAGCTCGACGGCGATCCGCACGTAGTCGTCGATGTCGGTGGCGATCAGTCGCTCGAGTTCGAGGATCTCCAGCATCGCCGCCGTATGCCGGGTCCGCATGCTGGCGCCGGGCAGGGTAATGGTGGGAATGTCGAACCACAGCGCCTCGAGCGTGGTATTGCCGCCCGACCAGCCGATCGAATCGAGGTTGACGTCGCCCGCGCGCGCGAGCCCGAGGAACTCGACCGGTGGCAGGCCGCGCACGATGCCCAGATGCCGGTCCGGGTCCAGATTGGCGCGGCGCAATTGGCCTGCGAGGCGTTCGCGCACGCGTGCGCTGATCGCGGGGTCCGCGTGCGGGGTCAGGTGGAAGCGTGCCGCCGGCAGCGCGGCGGCGATCCGCGCGAGCACCGCGTCGTGCAGCGGCAGGTTCTTGAACACGCTTTGCAGGAACAGATACTCGACCCGTGCCGGGTCGCGCCGGGCCAGCTCGGCCGGCGCGCGCGGCGTGCGCGATGGCGCGGCGAAGCAGGTGCCCAGCCCCGGCAGCAACAGCAGCTTTTCGGTGTAGCGGTCCGCCGCCCCTTCGGTTTCCATCGCCGCACTGCTGATGAACACGTCGATGTGTTCGAACCCGGTGCTGATCGGATGGCCCCACAGCACCGCCTGGGTCGGCGCCAGCCGCAATGCGGCCAGGCATTGCGCCATTGGTTCCATGCCGAGGTCGGTATGCAGCACAACGGCCGGCGCAAAGGCGCGGATCGCCTGCGCCCAGCTGGCGGGATCGCGCTGCCCGCTCACGATCAGATCATCGGCTGCGGCCAGCTCTGCGCGGATGGTGGCGTCGCCGCCGTGCTGGAAGAACGCCAGCCGGACGCGGCTGCGATCAAGGCCGCGCAGCATGCCGCCGAACAGGCGCGTGATCGTATGCGCGAACAGATGCGCCGAGAACACCGCAACCCTGACTCGCCCGTCATCGGCGACCGGCGGCGTCGGCGCATGCTCGGGCAAGCTCGCGCGTACCAGTTGCTCGATCACGCGCGCGTAGCGCCGCTGGCCGTCGAGCACGGCATCGGTGGTGTAGTGATAGTAGAAGTTGCTGCACAGGGTAGCCGCGGCCAGCGCGTCGGGCGGATCGGCGACGCCGCGCCCGATACGTTGCGCGAAGGCATCGAGACCGGACTGCCACTGCGCACGGAAGGCATCCACGGCCGCCGAATCCTGATGGACCGCTTCGCGCGGATACTGGAACAGCGCCCAGCGTGCCGGCAGGCAGTCGGCATCCAGCGCCAGCGCGCGCTCGAATGCGCTGGCCGCCTGATCGAGGCGGTTGGCCGACCAGCATGCCAGGCCGAGTTCGCAGGCGCGCATCGCGCCGGGATCGATGGCCAGCAGTCGCTCGCGCGCTGCGATGCGCTGTACTGCCGGTGCGCCTTGCGCGTCGAGCGCGCTCGCCCATGCCTCGTGGAGAGGGATATCTTCGGTTGCCTGCGTTGCGCCTTGCGCGAAGGCTTGCAGCGCTTCGGCCAGTTGGCCCGCAGCCTGCCGCGATTCGCCCAGCAGCCGCCATGCCTCGCCGAAGTGCGGCTGCCGCCGCAGCACCGCGACTGCGGTAGCTTCGGCGGTAGCGTGATCGTTCTGCCAGTGGCTAAGCCGCAGCAGCGCCATGCCGCTGTCCGGCTCGCCGGGATCCAGCGATTGCGCCTGCGCCAGTGCAGCGCGCGCGCGGTCCGGAAGCTGGCAGCCGATCGCGGCTTGCGCCATGAGGTACAGCAGCGCCGGGGTTGCCGCGACCCGCGTGACTGCCGCATCCATCCGCGCCAGCGCGCGCCGCGGATCGCCCTGGCGCAGGGCGAGGTTGGCGTCTTCCACCAGCGCCGGCACGCACTGCGGATCGATGTGCAGTGCCGCGGCAAGCGTCGCTGCAGCTTCATCGAGGGCGCCACGCGCGAGCAGCAGGTTGCCGAGCAGGGCCAGCGCGCGCGGATCGCGTGGATTGCTTGCCAGCAGCGCTCGGCACGCGGCCTCTGCCTCGCCCGCGCGACCTGCGCGCAGCAACTCGATCACCGCGCGCAATCGAGCCGCCGGTTCAGCCACGCAGCACCTGTTCCATCATGGCAGCGAACGCAGGACCCACCTGCGGATCGTCGTACAGACGATGCTTGCGCGCGTTGATCAGGCCGCGCATCTCGGCGCGGAAATCGGCCGAGCGGCCGAGTTCGAGCGCGATCCGCACGTAGTCGTCGATATCGGTGGCGATCAGGCGCTGCAGTTCGAGGATGCGCAGCATCGCGAAGGTGTGCCGCGAGCGCATCAGCGGCCCGGGCAGGGTCACGGTGGGAGTGTCGAAGTACAGCAGTTCAAGGGTGGTATTGCCGCCCGACCAGCCGATCGAATCGAGGTTGACATCGACGCTGCGTCCGATACCGAGGAACTCCGCTTCGGTGACGAAACGAAACACGCCGCAGTGTTGCTCGAAATCGAGGCCGGCATCGGCGAAGTGCGCGCGCAGTCGCGTGCGCAGGCTGTCGCGCACCTGCGCGAAGGGACTGGGTACGAAGTGGAAACGGGCGTTTCGGATCTGCGCTGCGATCCGCGCGAACACCGCGTCGTGCAGCGGCAGCAGCTTGACCGCCTGCTGTGCGACAAAGAACTCGATGGCGTCCGGTGCGCGCGTTTGCAGCTCGGGTGGCGGGCTCGGCAGCGTGCGCGGTGCCGCATAGCAGGTCCCCAGGTTCGGCAGGCGCAGCAGCTTTTCGCTGTAGAAGCGCTGCCCGTCGTCCGCTTCCATCGCATCGGCGGTGAGGAAGAAATCGATGGTGCTGCGGCCGCTGCTGATCGGATGCCCCCACAGCATCGCCTGGCGTGGTGCAAGCCGTAGCGATGCCAGGCCCTGCACGAAGGGATGCATGCCGATATCGATGTAGACCAGCAGGTCTAGATCGCGGTCCCGGATCGTATTCACCCACCAGCCGAGGTCGTGCTCGCCGTGCACGAAATGATCTGCGTTGGCGCGCCATGCGTCGGTACCGGCATCGATCAGATTGGCGGTGTGGAAGCACGAGATCTCCCAGCGCTCGCGCGCGAGCGCGCCGGGCAGGCTGGCGAACAGCTTGCTGACCGTGTGGGTACGCAGGAAGCCCGAGCAGAATCCGATCCGCACGCGCGCGTCGGCGCGCGAGCGTTTTGCGGCGGGCGCCAGGTCGCGGAATGCGGCAGCCATCATGCGCTCGAGCAGCGCGCCATAGCGGCGCTGTTCGGCAACCAAGGGCTCGCCGAGATAGTGGATGTAGTACTCGGTGGCCAGCGTGATGCAGGCGATCAGTACCGCGGGTGCGGTGCTCTCGATCGGCGCTGCCTCGAACCACGCCAGCTCAGCCAGCCAATCGGCGCGGAAGCCCTGCATCGCGGCGGCGTCCCGGTGCACGATGCCGCGCGGCACCTGAAAACGGCCCCAGCGTGCCGGCAGATAGTCCGGGTCGCGCAGCAACGCGTGCTCGTAAGCGTCGCGCGCGGCTGCGAGATCGCCCACCCGCTGCTGTTCCATCCCGAGCAGCGCCCATGCTGGCGGCGTATCGTCGAGTTCCGCCACGCGCAGGCGCGCGGCCAGTGCCAGTTCGAAACGCCGTGCGGCCTTGGCAGCACGGGCCAGGCCGTCCCAGGTGCGCGGCGCCTGCGGATCGACCTGCACCGCCTGCTGCCAGACATCGGCCGCCGCTGCATGTTGGTCGTCCATCAGCAACATCTCGCCGAGGTTGAGCAGGGCCTCGCGCCAGCCCGGCCGTAGTGCAAGACACTGGCGGTAGTCCGCGATCGCTTCCGCGCGGCGTCCGGCGGCGGCATCCAGATTGGCACGCTGGAAGCGCGCCTCCAGATGCGCGGGCGCCAGCGCCAGCACGCGGGTGTACGCGCGATGGGCCTGGTCGGGCCGAGCATGCTCTGCACTGAGTACGCCCAGATCGAACCAGAACGCGGGCTGCTGCGGTACGACAGTGGTCAGACGTGTCAGCGCGCCGATCGCGCGCTCGATCTCGCCGCCACTGCGGGCGAGCGCTGCATCCTCGACCAGCGCGGGCGCGCAGTACGGGTCCAGCGCCAACGCCGCATCGATCGCCGCGCGTGCGCCGATCGCATCGCCACCCTGCCACAGCACCCGGCCGCGCAACGCGTGCACGCGCGGGTCGCTCGCGGCGTGCGTGCCGATCGCGTCCAATGCGGCCAGCGCCTCGCTGTGGCGGCCGTCGCGACTGAGGCCGAATGCTGCGCCGAGCGCTTGGCTGATGGGGTCTGCGGACATGCGATAGGGAGGGTGTCGGGTCCGAATTCTCGCACGCGCCGGACCCGGGTACTCCAACAATGTTGACGCGCACTCGGTCAGGCATCGATGGAGTTGCTAGCGTTTGGAAGCGCGTGATTGCATGACTTGCGGCAACAGCCCTGCCTCACTATGGGAGCTGCCATGGCAGCGACTGCAGCCTCTCAAGCAGCCGAGAGCCCTGGGCAAGGCCCGAGGTGCCTGTCGCCGTCATGCCGGCTCCCACAGCGAGGTAGTGGGCTCGATCCAAGGCTCGTTGTTTCGAAGCGCGGGATCACAAGCCCTGCTGTTTCGAAGCAGGGCATTGCATGACTTGCTGTTTCGAAGCAGGGCATTGCATGACTTGCTGTTTCGAAGCAGGGCATGGCATGACTTGCGGCAACAGCCCTGCCTGACTGTGGGAGCTGCCATGGCAGCGACTGCAGCC
>JBBSDI010000204.1:0-6848 GCA_038249585.1 Lysobacterales bacterium
GCTGCTGTCGAACACGCCATCGTTGTCGAAATCGAACTGCACGCTGTACGGTCCCTGCCCGACGACGTCCACCGCAAAGCTCGCCACCGCACCGGCGGCAATCGTGGCCGGTGCGTTGAAGCTCAGCGTCGGCGGCGTGCAGCCGCTGGTGCCATCGATCGCCTGCGCGGTTGCGCCATTGGGATCGAGCGCATCGCGAACCCGGGTGGTGGCAGTACCCAGGCCATCCCAGGCCTTGGCCAGTTGGCCGTACTCGTCGGACAGATCGGCACCGGTGGCGCCACAGATCGACGCGCCACCGCTGAGTACCCCGACCAGGCGCTGCTGGGCGTTGTAGATCGGCGAGCCGGACGAGCCGGGCTCGGTGACGCTGGGCGGCAAGGACACGGGCAGCGGCGCGGGCAGGTTGGGCAGCAGCGGTGGCGTGGGATCCCACAGCACCGTCCAGTGCACGCCGGCGGCAGCGGCAATATTGCCGGTCGTCATCGGCGCTTCGGAGAACGTGATCCGCTTCTCGTCGCCGGAGGGATGGTGGATGCTCGCGCACAGTGACGAGGGCGAGCAGAATGGCGCGGCCGCGCGTCGATCCCACCCAGCCCAGTACAGATTGAAGGCCGGATTCGGCGGGTCGTCGAGCTCGAGCAAGGTGAAGTCCGAGCGCGAATCCGCCGGCGTGCTGCCAGCGAAGGGATTGTTGGTTTGCGCGATGAAGATCGCGCCGGTCTGGGTCTGGTCGATGCGACCGATCACGGCACCGGAGCCGCTCGCGGTCGAGCCGGGCGTGCGGCAGGTCGGCGACTCGAAGTTCCAGAATGCGACCAGCGAGGCCGCATTGGCGGCGGTCACCAGGCAATGGGTCGCGGTCACGAACAGCATGCGGCGGTCGCTGCGGGTGTTGTTGAGCAGCGATCCGGTGCAGATCCGCGAGCCGCCCAGGCTGTAGCTGGCGACCGCGCGGCGCGGCTGGTTCCAGGCATCGCTGCCGCCAAGACACGCGACATCGGTGTTGCAGGCGCCCGACTTGCAGTGCGCGGCCTTAAGACCAAAGCCGCGATAGCCGCGGCCGACCTGGGCCAGCTGCAGCTTGACCCCGGCGCGCAGCGCCGTCGGCACCGCCAGCTCGATGGTTGCCGCATTGCCCAGCAGCACCGGCGTCCACAATTGGCCGTGACGGTCGTTGTCCGCGCTGGTGTAGGGCCCCAGCATGCTGCTGCCATCGGCCGCCAGGATGCGCAGCTGCGCGCCCTCGGGCAGGAAAAACTCCGAGAACCCGAAATTCAGATGCAGCGCATCGGCTGCGACCACGTGCCAGTACCAGACGCTGCGGCCGTCTTTCGCCAGCCGCCAGCCGCCATCGCGGGCAATCTTCACCGCGAGTGCTGCAGGTTCGGCGAAGCGCACGCCACCGGGATTGCCCTTGTAATCGGCCGCACTGTCTTCGGCGGCGAGCTTGCCGAAGTCGAGTGCGTCGAGTTTGCTGGTCGGCATCGATGCTGGCGTGGCCTTGCTGCCGTCGGCAAGAGTCAGCAGCGCTACAGCCTCGCTGGCCGGTGCAGGCCCGCTCAGCAGCGCCAGCAGCAGCCCCAACCCGCACCACAACATCGACTTGCCCATCGAGCAATCCGTTCAATCAAGTGTGGTCGAAGGATACACCGCGTGCTCGGGCATCCGCAGTGCAGCCGTGCGCTCGTTCAGCAAAGCCTACCGCGTGCGTTCGAGCACATAGCCGGAATAGTGGATCTGCGGCGGATCGGTGCTGGTGACAATGCGCACCTCCTCGCCCTGCGCGGGGCCGCGACCGGCGATCACGAACAGGCCATCGCCGATCGCCAGCAGCGGCAGGCGTGGTGCGACGGTGATGACCATGCTCAGCTCGTAGCCGAGTGCGAGTACGCCGTCGGTAAAGCTCAACGTTGCTTCCGACAACTCGGCCAGTTCCGACAGGGCGTCGGGATTGCGCAGGCGGTAGATGCCCGCGTAGCGTGCCCAGCTCGAAAGACCCGGGTCCGGCGTGAACGCGGTGCCGAGCAGCACGTGGCGATCGCCGGCGTATCCCAGCATGACCTGCTCGCCGGCCAGCCGCGCGGGCGCGATCGCGACGCGGTTAAGGCGCGAGAACCCGATCGGCAGGATGCCGAGCAAATCGTAGCGCACCCGGTACCAGTCGTCGTCACGCGGACTGGCGCGAAAGCGCAGGCCACCGAACAGCATCTCGAAACCATCATCGCGCACCCGGGTCTCGACCAGCCCGGCGGGTGTCGCATAGCGCGCGGCCAGCGCGCCGACTTCGACCCGCGGCGGCAGTACGATGCGCGCTGGCAGCGGCCGTTCGCGCTCGCGCGGCGCGGCATCGGCGCGCAGCTTGAGCAGGCCATCGAGCGCATCGGCGGAGCGCTCGAACAGCACCTCACCCACTTCGTCCCAGTTGCCGACGGCGAGCACGCCAACCCCATGGTCCAGCGCCAGTCGCAGTTCCGTGCGGTGTTCGGGAAACGCGCCATACAGCACCGCGATGCGGCCCACGCCCGGCCGCACGCTGTTCGACAGGTTCCAGGCCAGCCCCGTCCCGTCGCCGACATCGAGCGCCACCTCGGCGTTCTGCACCCGGCTCATTTCGCCGCGCGCGTTGGCATCCAGTGGACTGAACGCACGCAGCGCGCCGGGCATCATCGCCGCGGCAAAACGCGCGTAGTCGGCGAGGCTTGCGGCCAGACCCAGGGCACGATGTTCGCGCGCGAGCATCGGTGCGGTGACCTTGCCCTTGCGATGTCCGCGCGCGGTGTCCGCCAGCGGCTGCCAGCTCATCGTGTGCAATCGAAGTGGTGCCGTGATGCGGGTGGCCAGCAGCGTATCGAGCGACTCGCCGCCGGCAGCTTCGATCACCCTGGCCAGCCGCTCGTAGCCCAGATTGGAGCCCACTTGCACCGAGCCCGTCGGCTGGGCCAGATACCACGCGCTGTCGTCGAGCGGCTCGAGCGGCACATCCGCGGCGCGATAGGCGCCGCGCAGGCGCGCGTATGGCAGGCCGGAATGATGGGTCAGCAGGTCGCGCACGGTGATCTCGCGGGTGTCGGCGAAACGCGAGCGGATCGGCGGGCTGTTGAACCAGCGGGATGCCGGTGCGTCGAGCGCGAGCTTGCCCTGCGCTGCCAGGTCCATCGCCAGCGCGGCCAGTACCAGCCGCGACAGCTCGCCCATCGCCAGCGGCGTGTCCTCGGTAAAAGGCAGCGTGCGGCTGCGGTCGGCCAGTCCTGCCGCATGCAGCCAGCGCACCTGCCCATCGACCAGCAGGGCGATGCCGAAACCGCCCGCGCGGCGGCTGTCGACGGCATCGTCGATCGCGCTGGCAAGCTTGTTCTGCAACGGCGCCAGCGCCGCATCATCGAGCGGCGTGGGGCCGACGCTTGGCACCGCTGCGGCCGCCGCCATGCCGGAAGCGAACCACAGCAGCCAGCCTGTGAACCTCGCGCTGCAGCGATTGCGGGTGGGATGGTGCACCGACTCGATCCGGCGGGTGATGCGGCGCATCACGGGAGTGCCACGCATAACACATGCAGCGCTACGTCAGCACAACGTGTCGCCGGCCGCATTGGCCGCACTTGGCCTGCGGACCACTGCGGCCAGCCTGCTAGGCTTGCCGCGCCGAACGCCGCCGACTATCGATCGCCCATGCCTGAAGTCCAGGACCTGGCCACCCTGATCCGTGCGGGTACGCCGCTGATCACCATCGAGACCCACGAGGAATCGCGTGCGGTCGAGACCTTCCGCCACGTGTTCCCGAAGGTCATGCGGCCGCTGTGGCGCTGGACCCTGACCGATGGCCTGGCGCGGCTCGATCTGGACCGCGAAGACGCCACAGCGGTGCCGCCGGACGCCACTGCCACCTTGCAGGCAATCAAGCAGCACAGCGAGCGTGGGGTTTACCTGCTGCTCGATTTCCACGGCCAGCTGCGCTATGCGATGACCCTGCGCCTGATCCGCGAGATCGTCGATCGCCAGGGCAGTGCTGCGCACACCCTGGTCCTGATCAGCCCCAAGATCGAGCTGCCGGCCGAACTGGGCGAGGTGCATACGCGCTTTGAACTGCGCCTGCCCGACGAGGCGGCGCTGAACAAGCTGGTGCGCGAGGAAGCTTTCGCCTACTCGCGCGAACACCAGGGCAAGCGGGTCGAGATCGACTCCGCGGCGCTGAAGTCGATCGTGCGCAACCTGGCCGGACTGTCGCTGCCCGATGCGCGCAAGATCGCGCGCCAGCTGATCTTCCGCGATGGCGCGATCTCGCCGGACGACCTGCCGCAGCTGGCCAAGCTCAAGTTCGCCCTGCTCAACAAGGATGGCGTGCTGCACTTCGAGTACGACACCGCGCAGTTCGCCGAAGTCGCCGGCATGGCGCGGCTGAAGGCCTGGGTTGGCCAGCGCCGCACGGTGTTCCTCGGCGAGCACGCGCCCGAGGGCCTGGACCCGCCCAAGGGCGTGCTGCTGCTGGGCGTGCAGGGCTCCGGCAAGAGCCTTGCGGCCAAAGCGCTGGCCGGCGGTTTCGGCGTGCCTCTGGTGCGGCTGGATTTCGGCTCGATGTACAACAAGTTCCACGGCGAGACCGAGCGCAACCTGCGCGAGTCGCTGAAGAACGCCGAGGCGCTGTCGCCCTGCGTGCTGTGGATCGACGAGATCGAAAAGGGCCTCGCAACGTCGACCTCCGACGATGGCGTATCCAAACGGGTGCTCGGTTATCTGTTGACCTGGATGGCCGAGCGAAAATCGAAGGTGTTCCTCGTCGCCACCGCCAACGCGGTGCATGAGCTGCCGCCGGAACTGCTGCGCAAGGGCCGCTTCGACGAGATCTTCTTCGTCGATCTGCCGGCACCGGCGGTGCGCGCGGAGGTATTCCGCATCCATCTGGGCAAGCGCAAGGCGCGCCTCGATCACTTCGACCTCGACGCCCTCGCTGCGCACAGCGAGGGTTTTTCCGGCGCCGAGATCGAGCAGGCGGTAGTCGCGGCCCTGTATGCCGCGCACGCCGAGTCGCGGCCGCTGGCGCACGACCACGTGCTCGCTGAGCTGCGCAACACCCGCCCGCTGTCGGTGCTGATGGCAGAGCAGGTCAACGGCCTGCGCGAGTGGGCACGCACGCGCACGGTGCCGGCAGATTGAGCGCCTGCGGCCGCCATCGCCATGCGCCGGTCACGCGGATCGGCGAGGCTGGCGCCACCATTCCACCATCGAGATGCTCATGCGCCCGATCACGTGCCGGATCCTTCTTGCCGCACTGCTGTCGATGCTGGTGGTCGCCTGCAGCGCGCCGATGAATCGCGAACCTGCTGCCGCAGTTGTGCGCTCTGGCGCGGGACCGATCGTCATCGCCCACCGCGGTGCGTCCGGCTATCGACCCGAACATACGCTGGCAGCCTACGAGCTGGCGATCGCGCAGGGTGCGGACTTCATCGAGCCCGATCTGGTGCCGACCCGCGAGGGCGTGCTCATCGTGCGCCACGAGAACGAACTGGGCGGCAGCACCGATGTCGGCAGCCGGCCCGAATTCGCCGCGCGCCGCACCATCAAGCGCATCGACGGCGTCGCGGTCGAGGGCTGGTTCGCCGAGGACTTCACCCTGGCCGAGATCAAGACCCTGCGAGCGCGCGAGCCGCTGCCGCAGCTACGTATCGACAGCGCGGCATTCGATGGCCGCTTCGCGGTGCCGACCTTCGCCGAGGTGATCGCGCTGGCCGCCGCGCACCGCGTGGGCATCTATCCCGAGACCAAGCATCCGACGTATTTTCGCCACGAAGGCCTGCACCTCGACGGCACCCCGATCGCGATCGATATCTCGCAGGCGCTGGTCGATACCCTCAAGCGCGAAGGTTTCACCGATCCGCAGCGCGTATTCATCCAGAGTTTCGAGCTCGAGAATCTGCTCGATCTGAAAGCGCGCATCCTGCCGGCAGCGGGGCTTTCGATCCCGCTGGTGCAGCTGATCGGCAACGCCGATGCCGGATTGGCGCAACCCGGCGACGGCTTTTCGCAGCCCTACGACATCGTCTGGCACGCACGCCGCGGCGACGATTTGCGCGCGATCTATGGCCGCCTCGACACCCTGGTCGGCGGACTCGACGACACCACGACGTGGGCCGCGTTGGTCGAACCTGCCGCACTGCGCTGGATGGCGGACACCTATGCCGCCGGCATCGGGCCGTGGAAGGTCAACCTGCTGCCGCGCAAACCGCTCGACCCGCCGCGCGTGGTCGGCGCTGGCAAGATCAATGCGCAACTGCTGGGCACCACCGCGCCGATGCTGGCGGCAGCGCGCGCGCTTGGTCTTGCGGTGCATCCGTATACAGTGCGTGCAGAACACGCCTATCTCGCGCTGGATGCGCGCGGCGCGCTGATCGAGGCCGAAGCGGAAGTGCGCATGCTCATCGCCGCCGGCGCTACCGGCGTGTTCATCGACCAGCCGGATGTTGGCGTGCGTGCACGCGACGGTGTCGCACGCGCACCCTGACGGCTGATGCGCTCGTCGTCACCAAGTGTTGCGCTTCGATCGTTGTTCCGCCGGATCGGTTAAACCAGGAGCAGTGGGATGGCAGCACTTGCTCACTGTGGGAGCTGCCATGGCAGCGACCGGCGTCGCGGACGTAGCGGAGGCTCAAGTCGCCCTCATGCCGGCTCCCACAGAGTCCATGACGGGCGATGGCAGCACTTGCTCGCTGTGGGAGCTGCCATGGCAGCGACCGGAGTCGCGGCAGGTGCGGAGGCTCAAGTCGCCGTCATGCCGGCTCCCACAGAGTCCGCTGCTGGCGATGGCACATGACCGGCGCTACCAGCACTTCCTCACTGTGGGAGCTGCCATGGCA
>JBBSDI010000205.1:0-6825 GCA_038249585.1 Lysobacterales bacterium
CCGAAGCCCATCAGGCGCAGCGCGCCAAGCATCCAGATCACCGAGATCAGACCCGCAAACACGGTCAGGGTCGCCAGCTTGATCGAAGTCGAATACAGGAACAGCAGGATCCACGTGAACGCGATCGTCATGAAGAAGAAATAGATCACCGAGCGCGCGCCGTCGGCGATGTCGCCGACCATCTTGGCAAAACCGATCACGTGCACGCAGGTGCCGGTGCCGGTCGAGGCCTGCCCGGCTTCGTACATGCGACAGGCTTCAGGATCGGTTTCGTACTTGGCGCGCAGCGCCTCGAGCTGGCCGGCCACCTTCTGGTAGTCGAGCTTCTGCTGGCCGGCGCCGCCTTCGGGCACCAGCTCGCCCCAGATCATCGCGCCGGAGAAATCCTTGGCCACGTAGCGGCCGACCGCATTGGCCTTGACCATGTTCGAGCGGATCGTGTCGAACAGCGCCTGGGTGGGCATGAAGCCTTCGGCGTTGGGCACGAACTCCTGCGGAATCACGTTGCCGCCGGCGAAACCGTCTTCCACCACCTCGACGAAGCGCACGTTGGGTGTAAAGATCGAGCGCACCCGCGAGTCGTCGACTTCTTCCATCGCGATGATGTCGTTGGTCAGTTTCTCGACCGTGCCGAAGAACTTGGTGGCGCGCTGCATCTGTTCCGGCGATTGATCGCGCGGGAACATGCTGCCGCTGCGATCGATCACCGCGACCAGCACACGGTTGGCACCGCCGAACTCCTTTTCCCAGGCAAGGAAGGAGTCGATGAACTCGTGGTCGGTGGGAATCTGCTTCTTGAACCCGGCGTCCACGCGCAGCTGGGCTGCGAAGTACAGCATCACGATGGTGATCGCGCTGAACACCACCATGATCAACATGCGATTGCCGAATACGAACTTTTCGGCGGCGCGGTGGAAGGCGGTATCGACGGTAGTGCTCTGGATGGCCACAGGGGTGTTCCTCAGTCGACGCTCAATTCGGGGTCCAATTGCCAAGACCGTTCTCACCGGCCAGCATTAGCTCGCCATTGGGCGTGAGTATCAGCACGCTCGACAGCACCGCAACGTCCGGGTGGGTGTGTTGCACCAGCGCGTCATTGCCTTGCGCGCGGGTCAGTACGATGCCGTTGGCGCCCACCAGCACCGCGCCGCCATTGGCAAAGCCGGCGCCGCCCATCAGCGACAGCGTTTCGCCCGACTCGACGCGGCTCCAGTTGTCCCCCAGATCGAGGCTTTCGAACACGTTGCCACGCAAACCGAAGGCGAGCACATGGCGAGCTTCGAAGCCGATCACGCCGAACATCGACCCGTCGTAGGGCAGCGACAGGCGCTGCCAGGTGGTCCCGCCGTCGGTGGAGCGGAACGCAGCACCACGCTCGGCGACGATGAACAGCGAGCCATCGCCGGTGCGCGCAATCGCGTTCAGATGCGGATCGGACTCTCCCTCGATCGCGGTATCGTCGGCGCTCATCGACCACGTGTCGTCGCTTTCGGCTTCGGCGTCGTCGATGATTTCTTCATCGCCCGAGTCCGCGCTACCACCCACCGCGACTTGGGTCCAGGTCGCGCCGCCATCACTGGTGCGCAGCATCAGCGCATAGGCGCCGATGGCAAAGCCATTGCTGGCGTCGAGCATCAGCACATCGAGCAACGGCACGCCGTTGTGCAGATCCGTGCTCTCAGGATCGTAGGGCATCGCGCGCTGACGCTGCCAGGCCAGTCCACCGTCGCTCGAGTGCAGGATCACCCCATCGTGGCCAACCGCCCACAGCTGGTTGCCGACTGCGGTCACCGCGGTCAGGGTCGAGCGGGTCGGCACGTTCTCGATCTGCCGCCAGTCCTTGCGCGACTCCGACACCAGGATCTGGCCACGCTCACCGACGGCGACTGCGCGCTCGGCGCCGTCGACCAGGTCGAGGATCATCGAATGCTGCGCGCGCGGCATCATCTCGGCGGTTGCGACCGAGGGGTCGACGGCGTCGGTGATCGTTGCTGCCGCGCTGGGCAGTTGGCCGCTCGCAAGACCTGCGAGCAGCACCGTGGCCAGTGCGAGTGCGGTTGCCATGCCCAGCGGTGGTTTGCGGAACTCGTGGTTCATCGGCTCATCCCAATCCAATACAACGGCTACCGGCTCGACCGACCCGGCGTTGCGTGTGCTATCTCATGCTCGCGTTACTGGCGTCGACCGTGTGCCGACACCTGCCGCAATCGCTCGGCAAGCGACTGCACGCCGGACGCCTTGCAGTCGCGTAAACGAAACCGCCCCATCGGATCGATGTCCGATGGGGCGGTGTGATCCAGACCCGCACTCAGCCCCGACGCGTCAACGGATGCCCCGTTTGCGCAGCGATGCCGGCGAGAAATCTTCAGGCGAGGTCTGGAATGCGAAGTCGTAGGTTTTCTCTTCGTTATCCAGCAGGCCGGCGATATAGCGTCCCGACTGCAGGTCGTTATGGACCTCGATGGTGGACCAGAAGGTCGGCTGATCGTAGTAGTTGATCGAGGGGGCTTCCGACACCCGCCATAGCTGGCCGCGCGCGTCGTAGTGATCCAGCGCGAGGATACCCCAGCTGTCTTCGTCGACGTAGAACGTACGGCGGCTGTTGATGTGGCGCTTGCCGGCCTTGAGCTTGGCTTCAACCACCCACACCCGATGCAGCTCGTAGCGCATCTTGTCGGGGTTGAGGTGCCCCGGCCGGATCAGGTCGGCGATCTTGGTCTTGTCGCTGTGCGCGGTATAGGAGTTGTACGGAACGTACATCTCCTTCTTGCCGACCAGCTCCCAATCAAAGCGGTCGAGCGCGCCGTTGAACATGTCGGTCATGTCGTTGGTGCGCAGCCCGTCCGACGCGGTGCCCGGATTGTCGTAGGCGACGTTCGGGGCGCGACGCACGCGCCGCTGGCCGGGGTTGTAGACCCATGCCTGCCGCGCTTGCTTGGCCTGATTGAGGGTCTCGTGCACCAGCAGCACGTTACCGGCCAGGCGTGCCGGACCTTCCACTACCTGGAAGAAGTAGATCAGCACGTTGTTGATGTTCTCGGTGGTGTTGCCGGGCTTGTAGTACAGCCCCAGCAATTCTTCGCGCAAGCGCACCACGCTGTAGGCACCCGAAGCCGTGGGCGCGACCTGGTTGGCCCAGCGCTGTACTGCGACGCCCTTGTACTTGAGCTTGTGGTTCCAGATCACCTCGTAGGCATTCTGCGGGATCGGGAACGGAATTCCCTCGGCACAGTTCTCGATGCCATCGCCGTCGGCGATCAGCTTGCAGTTGGTGGCGTTGGTCTTGGTGTAGGTGTAAGTGCGTTCCGGAAACGACGCCGATCGGCGCGTGGGGTAGACGATCATCTTGTAGGTTTGCGGATACTTCGCGAGCAGCGCCTTGGCGCCGGCGGTGAGCTTCGCGTCGTATTCTTTGGCGTTGGCCGCAGTAATGGTGAACAGCGGCTCATCGCCGGGGAACGGATCCGGATGAAACATGCCGACCTTGTATCCCGCAGGCGGCCGGGTGATGCCACCCTCCCACTTGGGGATGGTGCCATCGGCGTTGCCGGCCATCTCGGCGCCCACCGGCGTGAGTTCTTTTCCAAGGCGGGCCGCCTGCTCGGGGCTCACCGCAGCCAAGGCCCCTCCCGCCATCATCGACAGGGCCACGAGGCCCGCGATGGCGCCCTTCTTGTGCATGCGCATGTTGATTTCTCCCGGATCGGATCAGAACGAGTACCGCACGGTGAACGACAGGAAGTCGCGGTCGGACACCAGGTTGAGAATGCCCGCGCCGTAGAAGCGCGTGTAGCTCAAGTCTGCAGCCCATTGGTTGAGGTAGTTGGCTTCCACGCCCAGCGTGGTGGAACGACGCCCCTCGATGAAATTGCCACCGGGTCCTGGGGAGATGCCGTTCACGTCGTGGTTGAACGCGATGCGTGGCGAGACGTTGATCCCGGCGAACAGGCTGTTGTAGTCGGCGCGAACCGCAAGGCGATAGCCCCACGAGTACGGGGTCGGAAAGCCGTTGGTCTGGGTGATCGGATTGCGCAACGCGCCGGTCAGGAAGTCCGGGCCGCCGCCCGTATCGGTGCCATCGCCGTTGTAGCGCAGCACGTCCAACGGCGGCAGATCCCACACCTTGGTGCCGCCGAACTCGCCGACCGCGGCAATCTGGTCGCTGCCGATGACGTTGGCGAAGGTGCGGGTCATGGTGAACTGCCACTGCGAGACCTCGTGACGCTCCCAGCCGCGGATTTCCTGGCCCGGCCGGAAGTTGCCGAGTTGGCTGGTGAAGCGATTGACCGGCTGCGGGATCAGGGCATTGAGCGGCGACAGCGCGCTGAACAGCACTTCCACATCGTCGATCTGCAGCGGCACGTTGTCGCGGTACGAGATTTCGCCCTGCAGCGCGATGCCGGTGCTGCCGAGCGTGGTGTTGAACGAGATGCCGTACAGATTGATGTCTTCCGGATACTCGACGAAGTAGCGGCCGGACGAGGCCGCGCTGGTCGACAGCGAGAACCCGGAGATGAACGGCAGGCGGCTGTGGTAGTTCAGGTAGAAGAAACCGAACTCGGTGTCGTTGAGCTCCGGCGAGAAGTAGCGCAGGGCGACGCCGTACTGACCGCCGCTATCCGGGTAGCGGTCCGGCAGGCGTGCGATCGACGCGCCGCAGGCGGCTGCACGCAGAGCAGGGCTGGCGTTGATCGCCGCGATATCGCTCGCACCGGTGCCGTAGCACACGCTGTAGAACAGCTCGGGATTGTTGACCGGCTGTGGCGCAGTACCGAAACCGAGCACCGCGTAGGTGGCACCAAGGGCTGCGATATCGTTGGTGCTGAAGTAGGTGCCGGTCGGCTCGGGCTCGGTTTGTTCGAACTCGAACAGGTACAGGCCCTCGACGGATATGTTCTCGCTCAAGGTCAGCGAGCCGAAGATCATGTTGTTGGGCAGGAACGCTTCCTTGATCTCGGCACCGGCCACGCGCAGTTGCGAGACATCGACCGCGTTGATGACGTTGATGCCGCTCTGGATGAAGGTGCTCTCGCCCCAGCTTACGACCTGCTGGCCGAGGCGCAGGTTGAGGTTCTGCCCACCCTCAAATTGGAAGTTGTGGAACAGGAAGGCATCGAGGATGCGTCCACGCTTGCCCACCTTGTCTTTCGCCAGGTCCGACAGGAAGTCGTTATCGACGTTTTCGAAGTCGTAGAAATAGGTTCCGCGCACGAATGCACCAGAGTCCTCGCCGTAGTTGAGGCTCAGCTCGGAGGTGATCTTGAACGCGTTGGAGAAGATATCGCCGGAGTCGCGATAGTTGCGGTTGCCGTCATCGGAATTGACCGACCAGCGCCCGGGCGCCACACGCTGGGCGGCATTCGGCAACGCGCCAACGCCGGGATTGAGGTTCGACTTGCCGATCAGGTTCGGATCGGCATCGTCCAGACGTTGCGAGATGCCGTAGGACACGGTGGTGTCCAGGGTGCCCGACCAGTCGTCACCGAACTGGAACTCGACGGCATGCGCGGGTGCGGCCAGCAGACCGCCCAGCGCGAGGGCGATGGCACTGCCGAGTGCACGACGCGCGGGCAGCGAGCGCGGGCCACGGGGATTGCGATTGACGTTGCTCATGATGTGATCCCTCGGACCTGGGCGTTACTGCGTACGGATGACGGAGGTGTTCGCGACCTGCACCGCAGTGCCTGCCGACGCCGAGAAGCTGGCTGCCTGACCCTGCATTTCCAGGGTTGCCGGAAGCGACGCTGCGGGCGAAAGCAGCGACCCGTGATCGCCGGCGGTAAAGCGCACCACGCCGCGGATGCCGTTGGCGTTCTGGGTCGATGCGAAGATCGAGGTCAGGCCGAGCGCGCGCGCCAGCGGCTCACCACCGGACAGCGGCGCGCCGGGGATCGTGATCGGCACCACCTGGTCGGGCAGGATGTTGCTGCCGTTGCCCACCACCAGCTGCATCAGCAGGCGCTTGTTCTGCGCGGCAAAACCGTAGTTGATCGGATCGGCGGAGTCGATCACGGTCTGCGTGATCAGGAAGAACTGGTCGTAGCTCGGCGTGCCCGGCTGCAGTCCGGCCAAGGCTGCGAGGCCGGCGCGGATCTGCGGGCCGAAGGTCGGCGAGCCCTCCAGCAGGCGCGCGATGCCGCCGCCCGGCACATTCAGGGTGGCAAACCGCACGGTCGACTCGGTCGCGACAAACGGCAGGCCGGTGATCGCGCCCAGCGACTGGCCGATGAAGCCGATGTTGGATGGATCGAAGTCCGCCACGCCGTCACCGCTGAAGTCCATCACCGGGATGGTCTTGGCCAGCGTCATCATGTCGACCACCGACTCGCGATTGTTGTCGCGCGAGGTCAGCAGGCTGCCCAGGTTGATGAAGTGCGCGCCGGAGGTGTCGATCTGGCCGTCGGGGCAGATCGGCTGGCCGGCCGGGCAGGCAGTGCCGTTGTTGCGGATCAGGTCGACGTCGAAAGTGCGCTCGCTGGCGATCGGCGCGAACGGCGTGGATTCGATGTAGAACGGACTGGTCGGGCCGACCCCGTGCAGCGGCTGGTCGATGGCGATCACCGCGCGGCAGACCGGGGCTCCGGACTGCGAGGCGGAAATCGCCAGCGCATCGGTGCGATTGCGGGTGATGCCGTGGTTGAAGATGATGATCGGCCAACCGGCTGCCGGGCGCGTGCAGCCTGAGGCAGCGTTCGGCACGGTCAGCAGCACCGGCACGTTCTGGGTGCTCTGTCGCACCGGGAACGGGTTGGCGAAGGTGACGTTGGTCGATGTCGGGTCCAGGCCAAAGGCATTGAACGGCGGCACGTAGGCACCTGGGGCTGC
>JBBSDI010000206.1:0-6824 GCA_038249585.1 Lysobacterales bacterium
CCTGCACCGGATCTGGTACGAGGTCAGTGGCAATCCGCGCGGCCAGCCCGCCGTGTTCCTGCACGGCGGCCCCGGCAGCGGAACCGGTCCGCGCATGCGGCGCTTTTTCGACCCGGCCCACTATCGCATCGTGTTGTTGGATCAGCGCGGCTGCGGGCTGTCCACGCCGCATGCCGAACTCGCGCAGAACACGACCTGGGACCTGGTGTCGGACCTCGAACAGCTACGCGCGCACCTCGGCGTCGATCGCTGGTTGGTGTTTGGCGGCAGCTGGGGTTCGACGCTGGCGCTGGCGTATGCGCAGAAATATCCGCAGCGAGTCAGTGCGCTGGTGCTGCGCGGCATCTTCATGCTGCGCCGTTGGGAGCTCGAATGGTTCTATCAGGATGGCTGCAGCCGGATGTTCCCCGACATCTGGGAGGACTTCCTGCGCCCGATTCCGCTCGCCGAGCGGGGCGACCTGATGAGCGCCTACCACCGGCGATTGACGGGACCCGATCCGGCGCTGCGCATCGAAGCGGCGCGCGCATGGTCGGTGTGGGAAGCGCGCACCAGCTTCCTCAGCGAAAACGCCGACTTCGTGGCGGCGTTCGGCAGCGATGAGCGCGCGCTGGCGTTCGCGCGGATCGAGTGCCACTACTTCGTGCACGGTGGATTCTTCGAATGCGACGACCAGCTGCTGCGTGACGCGCATCAACTGCACGCCATCCCGGGCACCATCGTGCAGGGTAGATACGATGTGGTGTGCCCGCCGCGCAGCGCATGGGATCTGCACCAGGCGTGGCCGCAATCGACGCTGAGGATCGTGCCGGAGGCGGGTCACTCCGCATTCGAGCCGGGCATCGCACACGCCCTGCTGGAAGCGACCGACCTGTATCGCGGGGTGTAGCGCAGATGCGCTGCGGCCGTTACTGCGGCGCCTGATGATCCTGCTGCGCCAGCGAGTCGCCCGAGACCACGACTTGTTCCGCGCCGAGCCACTCGCTCAACGCATCGACCACCATACGCAGTAGCGGCGCTACCGCCGGCGAGGCGAGCGCGTCGCGGTCGATGTGCTCGGTCCAGCCGAAAAGGGTCTGCCGCAGCTGGTCTTCGGTACGCACGTGCTGGGTCAGATCGTCGAAGATGCGCTTGAACTCCGAGGGCGTCGGCGCGCCGCCGATCTTGTCGAACAATGCAGCCAACGCATCGAACAGAGCGCTGGCGTCGGTGCCGAGCCCCAGGTCCTGTGGGCGCTGGGTGAACGGCGAGCCGCGCGCGTCGGTCCATACCCGATAGCTCACGCGCGCCAGCGAGTGGTACAGCGGCTGCTCGGAGATCAGCAGCAGCAGCAGGTTGCGCGGATTGGCGCGCACTCCGGCATCGCCGATCGCCCATTCGCTGGTGCGCACGAAGGCGTTCAGGCGCATCTGGTCGCGAAAATCGGCCACCTGCAGCTGGTCGAGGATCAACACGGTGCGCGCCGCCTCGCTGAACGCGCAGGCTTCGACCACAGCGCGCTCGAATCGCGTGAGTGCTGCCTCGCTGGGCTGCGGGTGTTCCTGTTCTTCCGCGCTGACCAGAATCACCTGCGGAGCAGGCGCGCCCGGCAGGCTGAAGTCGTGATAGACGCTGTGCGGGTACTCCAGCGCCTGCGCCAACGCGTTGGCGAATGCGGTCTTGCGGCGCCCGGATTCGCCGCACACCGCGAGGCAACGCAGGTGTTCAAGACGCGCGGCGAACAGCGCGCGTACCTGGAACTCGTAGTCCTCGTTCGACTCGAAGCCGAACTCTGCCATCCGGCGGCGCAGGGTGATGGCCACTGGCGCCGCGTTGCCTGCGCGGGTCGGCTCAGGCAGCAGCCTGGGTCGGCGCGGCACTGTCCTGGGTCATGCGCGGGCCGTGCAGCAGGGCCTGGCGCACGCCGTCTACCAGCAGGTCGATCTCTTCGCTGGTGATGGTGAATGGCGGCGTGAAGCGCAGCGAATTGGTGCCGCCGTGGATCACGCCAAAGCCCTGGTGGCGCATGAACTCTTCGGTCGATCCGGCACCAAAGCACTTGAACTGCGGGGCCAGCTCGCACGACACCAGCAGGCCGGTGCCCTGTACGCGCACCACCAGACCCGGCAGTTCCTTGCCCAGTTGTTCCAGCTTGGCGACGAATTCGCGGCCGCGCTCGACCACGTTGCGGCGCAGCTGCGAGGTGATCTGCGCCAGCACGGTGCTCGCGACATCCATCGCGCGCGGGTTGCTGGTCATGGTGTTGCCGTAGATGCCTTTGCGATACAGCGCTGCAGCGCGGTCGTTGACCGCCAGTACCGACAGCGGATATTGGCCCGCGGCGATCGCCTTCGAATAGGTTTCCATGTCCGGCGCGTCGAGGTGTTCGAAGCCCGGATAGTCGACCACCGACAGGCAGCCGTGCGCGCGCAGGCCGGCCTGGATCGAGTCGACCAGCAGCAGGGTGCCGTGGGTGCGAGTCAGCTCGCGTGCGACCGCGTAGAAATCGGCCGGCACCGCGCGCCCCGGATCGCCCTCGCCCATCACCGGCTCCAGGAACATCGCCTCGATGTGCCAATGCTCGCGCTCGGCCTGCGCAAACGCCTCGCGCAGCGCGGCGATGTCGTACGGCGGGATCGTAATCAGCTGCGCTTCGTGGTGTTTGTGGCTCGCCAGATGCTGCGCGTAGGCCTTGCGCGAGGAATCGCTGTACAGCGCCGGCAGTTCGGTGCGGCCATGGAATGCGCCCTTGACCGCGATCCGCTTGACCCGCCAGCCCGCGTGCGGTGCACCCGGGTCGGTCATCAGCTTGGTGTTCACATCGGCCAGTCGACCGGCCAGCGAGACCGACTCCGAACCCGAGTTCAAACACAGGAACCGGCTGTACGGGCAACCGCCGCGCGTGTGGCCGATCTCGCGACGCAGCGCCTGCGCGAGGCGCAGTTGCGATGCGCTGGGAGTCATCACATTGGCCATCACGTGCGGACGCGCCAGCGCGTCGAGCACCGATTGCGGCGCATGCCCGAAACCGAGCATGCCGTAGCCGCCGGAATCATGCACCACCGCACCCTTGGTGGTGATCAACCACGGACCGCGCGCGGCGAGTGGCACAAAGGGATTGATCGCGTCTTCCTGGTAGAAGTTGATGAAATCAGCCTGCACGGCCTGGATCTGCCCGGCTTCGTCCATTGCTGCGACTTCCGGCAGATCGCGGCGCAGTTGCTGCATGGCAAGCAGCGCTTCGTCGATCGCCTGAGTCAGCGCTGGATGCGTGGCGGCAAAACGCAGGATGACTGCATCGGGCAGCCCTTGGGTAATCCGCTGGCCCGCGTTCTTGCGCAAGACATCGAGCTTCTGCAAAACAGTCATGTTGGCCGCCTCCGAACTTTCCAGTACCTTCCCGAGCCTGCCGAGAACGTTGGAAAATCATACGCTTGGGGGGATCGAGAATATCATGCAGCGGGCGCGCTCCGGTACCCCCGCCGCGGATGACGTTCGTCACCTACGGGGCGTGAGGAGTATCGCTGGCGCCGGCGGTAGCGCGCGGGCAATGTAGGCGCACTGGGCTACCCGGAATTTGCCATGACGGTGTTCGATCGCAGGACCATGCTCGACCGCTTGCGCGCCGGCAAGCACTGGCTGGACGCAAGGCTTTTGCCGCCCAATCCGGGCGCTGCCGAAGGCGCGTGGATCCCCTTGGTCTATCTGGGGTTTCTGTTCATGCCGACGGTGTTTCCGAAGATGCCAGCGGTCGATTTCAGCATGACCTTCGTCGCTATTGGCGCTTTTCTGCCCTTGCATTTTTTGTCGTTCTGGCTTCGTGGATGGCGTCGTGTAGGCATCGCGCTGGCGATCGCGGCGCTGGCGCCGGCGTTGCTTCCCGCCAATCCGTTTGCCAACACCTTTACCATCTACGGCGTCGTGTCAGCGGCGGAGCTGCCGCTGCCGCGGGCGCTGCTGGTTCTGCTGCTATCGATCGCCATGCTGCTCGGCGCGCTGATGTATTCGGAGACGCAGGCCGCGCTGTTCGTAACGCTGTTGACGCTATTGGTCTCGTCCAACGCGTTCGTTGCCGTGCGGTTCTACGCGGCGAATGCGCGCAAGCAGGCCGCGCTGCGACTGTCGCAAGAAGAAATCGAACGCCTCGCGAAGGTCGCCGAGCGCGAACGCATCGGTCGCGACCTGCACGACCTGCTCGGCCACACGCTGTCGGTGATCACGATCAAGGCCGAACTGGCGAACAAGCTGGCCACCCGCGATCCAGCCGCCGCACAGATCGAGATGGCCGATGTCGAGCGAATCGCGCGCGAGGCGCTGGGGCAGGTGCGGCGCGCAGTCAGCGGCATGCGGGCGGTCGGCTTGCGCGCCGAGTTCGCCAACGCGCGGCTGGCGCTGGGCGCAGTTGCGGTGGATTTCGAGTATCGGGCACCAGATTTGAATCTGCATCCGGAGATCGAAACCGTACTGGCCCTGGCGCTGCGCGAGGCGGCGACCAACATCATCCGCCACGCGGATGCACGTCGCTGCGACGCCGACCTGCTGCGCGAGGGCGCCAACGTGGTGCTGGCGGTGACCGACGATGGTGTCGGCGGTGCGCGAGCCGATGGCAACGGCTTGAGCGGGATGCGCGAGCGCGTAGCCGCGCTCGACGGTTGCCTGTCGATCGAATCGCTCGCAGGGCAGGGCACCCGGCTGCGCATCGCCTTGCCATATCGCCCGCCAGCGCCGGTCGATCCTGAACTCGGCGCGGACGACGATGCAGCGCGTGCGCCTGCGCCGCGCCTGCGCGTGGTCAACTGATTGCGGCCCGATGGTTGGGGTGCTGCGTGCACGGTGTTAACGTCGCAGCATGATCCGCTGTGGGAGTGTGTCGTGATTCGTGTCCTGCTGGCCGAAGACCAGGCGATGGTGCGCGGCGCGCTGGCCGCGCTGCTGCGTCTGGAGTCCGATATCGAAGTGGTCGGCACGGTCGCCGATGGCGAAACCGCGTGGCGCGAGATCGCGCGGCTGCAGCCGGACGTGGTGCTCACCGATATCGAAATGCCGATCTTGACCGGGCTCGAACTGGCGCTGCGCATCAAGCAGGCAGCACTCGACTGCAAGGTCGTGATCCTCACTACTTTCGCGCGTCCGGGCTATCTGCGTCGCGCGCTGGACGCCGGCGCCAGCGGATACCTGCTCAAGGACGCGCCAGCCGATCGTCTTGCCGACGCCTTGCGCAAGGTCCACCGCGGTGGCCGCGCGGTCGATCCGGAGTTGGCGGTCGAGGCGTGGTCGGAAGCCGATCCGCTGAACGACCGCGAACGCCAGGTGCTCAGGCTGGCCGGCGAGGGCCAGTCGGCCGGCGAAATCGCTGGCAAGTTGGGCCTGACCCAGGGCACGGTGCGCAACTATTTGTCCGAGGCGATCGGCAAACTCGGCGTCGGCAATCGCATCGAGGCCTATCGGCTCGCGCGCCAGAAAGGCTGGCTGTAGTCGCACGACGCGCTGCCCGGCTTCGCGGCGCACACCGATTCGTGCTGAAATCGGCGGTCACCCAGAGCGTTGTTGCCGCCATCCATGAAGCGATCGGATTTCCACTACGACCTGCCTGCGGCGCTGATCGCGCAGCAGCCGCTGGCTGAACGCGCCGACAGCCGCCTGCTGGTTGCCGACCCCCGCGACAAATCCCTGCGCGACGCCGGCTTTCGCGACCTGCCCGACCTGCTGCGTGCCGGCGACCTGCTGGTGTTCAACGATACCCGCGTGATTCCGGCGCGCGTGTTCGGGCGCAAGGACTCCGGTGGCGAGGTAGAGATCCTGCTCGAGCGCATCACCGGTTCGCATACGGTGCTCGCGCAGGTACGTGCATCGAAGGCGCTGCGCGCCGGGCGCAGCATCACGCTTGCCGATGGCACCGTCGTCCGCGTGCTCGGCCGCGAGGGCGAGTTCCAGTCGCTGCGCTTCGAGTCGAGCGATTCGCTCGATGCGATCCTGGCGCGGGTCGGCCATATGCCACTGCCGCCGTACATCAAACGCGCCGACGAGGCCGCCGACAAGGAGCGCTATCAGACGGTGTACGCGACGCAACCGGGCGCAGTCGCCGCACCCACCGCTGGCCTGCATTTCGACCCGCCAATGCTCGATCGGCTGCGCGCGATGGGCGTGGATTTCGGCTACATCACCCTGCACATCGCCGCAGGCACATTCCAGCCGCTGCGCTGCGAGGACATCGGCGATCACGTGATGCACCGCGAGTGGCTGCAGGTAGGGGCCGGCCTGGTCGAGCAGGTGCGTGCCGCGCGCGCCCGTGGATGCCGCGTGGTGGCCATTGGCACCACCGTGGTGCGCGCGCTGGAGACCGCTTCGCAGGGCGGTGTGCTGCAACCCTTCGCTGGCGATACGCAGATTTTCATCGTGCCTGGGCATCGGTTCGTGAGCATCGATGCACTGGTGACGAATTTCCATTTGCCGGGGTCGACGCTGGTGATGCTGGTTGCGGCGTTTGCCGGGCGCGAGTTTGTGTTGGATGCCTATCGGCATGCGGTGGAGAGGGGGTATCGGTTTTTTTCATATGGAGATGCGATGTTTTTGTTTCCGGAGGTTTGACTTTGGGGGGCGTTTTTGGTTTTTTCGGTGGTGTTGATCTGCTGTGCCGGTTTCGTTTTTCAGCGCCGATTTCTGGTTTTTCTGCGGTGGAAACAAAGCGGTTTCGTGCCGCTGCCGCGGCCCGCCTTACTTCTCTTTGCTTGTGCAAAAAGAAGTAAGCAAGAGAAACACACCCCGGACAGCCGCCGGGGGGCCCCCCCGCCGGCGGGGGGGGGCCCCGGGGGGGGGTGGGTGGGGGGGGGGGGGTTTTTGGAGAG
>JBBSDI010000207.1:0-6818 GCA_038249585.1 Lysobacterales bacterium
AGGTCGTCCAGCGCCTGTGCCAGCCGAACGGCATGGGCGCCATCGGCCTTGGCCAGCGATTCGAACCACTCCGCGATCTCGGTGAAGTTCTCCTCGCGCGCAGCTGCGGCCATGCCTGGGTACAGCCCGGTGTGCTGGAGCGACTCGCTGGCGATCGCGCTGCGCAAGTGCTGCACCGTATCGCCCAACGGCAGGCCCGTGGTGGGATCGCCGCTGGCTTCGAGGAATTCAAGATGCCCGAATGCGTGGCCGGTCGCACCGTCGGCCGTCGCGCGGAACACGGCAGCGACGTCCCGGTAGCCCTCGACATCGGCTTGCTGCGCGAAATAGAGATAGCGCCGGTTGGCCTGCGCGGCAGCAGCGAATGCCGCTTTCAAGTGAGACTCGGTCCGGGAACCCTTCAGCGGTGGCATGGCATGGTCCTCGTAATCGGCCGCTGGCATGCGTGGTGCACCGACGGCATCGCAAAATAACCCGAATCCGCCGCAGCGGTAAATGCGTGCAGTGGCGACGTGCTCAGGCGCGCTTGCGCCGCGCGGCGGGTCCGGGTTGCGCGAAGTGCAGCAGGTCCGGCGGCAGATCCGCGATCACCCGCGCCAGCTGATGCAGGAACTCGGCCATCGCCGAGGTCTTGCGCCAGGCCAGTGCGATCCGGCGACTCGGCTGGTGCTGGTCGAAGCGCAGCAGGGTCAGATTGTCGGACACCGGAACCGGCGGCTTGACCGCCAGCGTCGGCAGCAGGGTGATGCCGACCCCAGCCGACACCATCTGGCGCAGCGTCTCGAGGCTGGTCGCGCGAAAGCCGGTGCGCTCGGTGCTGCCGGCCAGGTGACACACATCGAGCGCCTGTTCGCGCAGGCAGTGCCCGTCTTCGAGCAGCAGCAGGCTGTGTTCGGCAAGATCGCCGATCTTCAGCGAGGTATGGGCGGTGAGTTCATGCTGTTTGGGCACTGCCAGCACGAAGGGCTCCTCGAACAGGAATTCCGCATGCAGCCGATCGTCGTGCAGCGGCAGCGCGAGGCCCGCCGCGTCGAGCTTGCCATCGATCAGCATCTGCACCAGGACCGGCGATTTCTCCTCGATGAGCAGTAGTTCGAGGCGCGGGAAGCGCGCGCGAAGTTTGGGTACCACATGCGGCAGCAGGTAAGGCCCGAGGGTCGGAAAGAATCCCAGGCGCACCGATCCGGATTCCGGATCCTGGGTGCGCCGCGCAATCTCGCGGATCTCGTCGACCTCGCGCAACACATAGCGTGCACGTTCGGACACCGCGCGGCCGACATCGGTCAGCATCACCCGCCGTGGCGAGCGTTCGACCAGCGACACGCCGAGTTCCTGTTCCAGTTTCTTGATCTGGGTCGATAGCGTCGGCTGGCTGACGAACGAGGCTGCAGCCGCATGGCTGAAGTGCTGGTGATCGGCGAGGGCCACGAGATAGCGCAGGTCGCGAAGGTTCATGCCGGCATCCGAAAGCAGTCTGGAAAACTATCCCACTGCGGGCGGCTATAGGCAATAGCTATGGATTGAATGCGAACAATCCATTGGATTGGTCAATGATGGCCGGCTAGTGTGCTTCCCAAGCCAACCACCGGGACCGTCCGATAACTCTGGGCAGAGGCGTCACGCCGGTCCCGGTGGTTCGGTCATCGCGCGGATTTACCGCGCGGGCCGGATGCGGCGCTCGCCGATGAAGTCCATCGTATCGTCGAGCACCGGCGCGAGACCCGGAAAGCGCAGCGCCATCAGGATGCGCACATGGCCGATATCCGGGTACAGCTTGAGGCGGGCATCGACGCCGGCTGCCTGCAGGCGCTCGGCCATCAGTTCGCTGTTTTTGGCCCAGACCGTGTTGTCGCCGGTGCCGTGCAGCAGCAGGAACGGCGGTTCGCTGCCGTCGATGAAATCCAGCGGGCGCGCCAACGGCCAGCGCTGCGGCGCGCCGAATATGTCTTCCAGCGCCGGGTAGCCCTTGGGACGCAAATCGTAGGGCCCGGCCAATCCGATCACCCCGGCCAGATCCGCCGGTCGCATGTCGACTGCGGCCAGATACTTCGCATCGGCAGCCAGCAGCCCGACGATGTGCGCGCCGGCCGAGTGTCCCATCAGGAAGATCCGCTGCGGATCGGCACCCAGTTCGCGCGCGTTGGCGCGCGCCCACGCCGCAGCCGCGGCCGCGTCGTCCATGAATGCCGGAAACTTCACCGCGGGATACAGACGGTAGTCCGGCACTACCGCGACCACTCCGCGTTCTGCCAGCGCCTTGCCAACGAAGGCAAATCGGTCGCGCGAACCGTTCTGCCAGCTGCCGCCGAAGAAGAAGACCACCAGCGGCGCGTTGTCGGCGGGGGCCTGCGGCCGGTAGATGTCCAGCTGCAATCCATGGGTACTGTCGTAGACCACGCTGCGCACCGGTTCGACGCGCTCGGCGCCGTCGGTCACGTTGAGCACGCCAAACAGCGCGCTGCTGCAACCTGCCATCATCAGGCACAACGCCAGCATCGCCAGCCCGCGCGTTGCCACGGCGGCCCCCGCGTTTCTATGATGCGACATCAGCGGTTCCTCATGGAGCAATGCATGAACGAAGGGGATACACAGCCGGCATCCCACCCCTTCGGTCGGGTGCCCGAGCGCAATACTGCGGACAACATGCTGCGCACCGCGCAGCAGCACCACGTGCAACTGTCGATGATGGCCGACGTGAAGGCCAATATCATCATCACCGTGTCGTCGATCGTGATGACGCTGACCATCGGTCGATTGAACGACCCCGACCTGCGCGCCTCGGCGATCATCCTGCTGGTGTTCACCATGCTCGCGCTGCTGCTGGCGATCCTCGCGGTACTGCCCAAGTATCGCCCGCTGCGGCTGACCGGCACGCTACTGCCGCCGCAGTTCAACGTGCTGTTCTTCGGCCATTTCGCCGAGCTGGACCGCGACCGTTTTCTCACCGAGATATCCGAGCGCATGGCCACCGACGGCATCGTCTACGACACTATCGCACGTGACCTGTATAGCCTTGGTTACTACCTCGCCCACTACAAGTACCGCTTCCTGCGCTGGGCGTATCTGTTCTTCCTGACCGGATTCGTGCTGGCGAGCGTGGAACAGATCTGGCGCCTGCTCGCACACTGAGCGCTCGTTGGCGACGTGGCGCGCGGCAACCCCGAACGCCCCGCTGTCGCGTTGCATGACTGACCCACACCTGCCCGTCGAGGTTGCCATGTCGATCCGCCCGCTGTTGCTGCTGGCGTTGCTGTGCTGGATCCCGGGACTCGCGGCACAGCCGGCCAGCGGTGCGCCGCCGCAATTGCGCGAGTGGACCGATTGGGTACTGCATGGCCACGAGAAGGCGCGCTGTACGCGTCTGAATCTGCGCGAAGGCGACAACGAATCGGCGCAAATCTGCGCATGGCCCGCACGCCTGCAGCTGGCTGCGGATGCCGGCGGTGCGCGCTTCACGCAAGGCTGGTCGGTCGAAGCGCGCACTGCGGTGCCGCTGCCCGGCGATACCGACCACTGGCCGCAGGCGGTGACCGCCAACGGCCGTCCGGTGGCGGTGGTCGCCAATGCGTCCGGACTGCCGGTGGTCTGGGTCGAAGCGGGCAGGGTGGAACTGGCGGGGCGCTTGCTGTGGAGCCAGCGCCCGCAATCGCTTGAGGTCCCGGATTCGGTCGCGTTGATCGACCTGAACGTCGACGCTGCCGCGGTGTTTCCGCTGCAGCGCGCGGGCAGCACCTTGTGGCTGGGGCAGCCACCGAGTGCTGCGCGCGAAGCCGATGCGCTGTCGCTACTGGTGTTCCGGCGGCTCGAGGATGGCGTGCCTGCGCGCCTGCGCACGACCCTGGTCCTGCAGGTCTCGGGCGATGGGCGCGAGCAGGATCTGGGCCAGGTATTGCCGGCGGGTTTCGTGCCGATATCGATCAACGGCAGCCTGCCGGCGCGCATCGACGATACCGGCGCGCTGCGCGTGCAGCTGCGTCCGGGCAGCCATCGGCTGGAGGTCCACGCGAGAGCGACCAGCGCATTGACCGAGGTGCTGCGACCGGCGCGCATCGGCGATTGGCCAGTGCAGGAAATCTGGAGCTACGCCGCGCAACCGCGCCTGCGGGTGACCGATGCCAGCGGCGCGCCGGCCATCGATCCCGCGCAAGCCGGCGTGCCCGATGACGCAGCGGCGCTGCCGGCGTACGTGCTCGATGCGGATACGCGCCTGCGCATCGAGGAGCGCTCGCGCGGGATCTCGCCGCAGGACCAGAACCGCCTGCGCCTGACGCGTGCGCTGTGGCTGGATTTCGACGGTGCCGGCTGGACCGCACGCGATCGCATCGAGGGCAGCATGGTGCGCGACTGGCGTGCGGACCTTGCAGCACCGCTGCTGCTGACACGCGCCGCCGACGGGCAGGAGCAGGGGCTGCTGGTCACCAACGGCGCCAGCGCCGGACTCACCGGTGTCGAACTGCGCGAGCACAGCCTGGTGCTCGATGCCAGCGCGCGCATCGACGACGGGCGCAGCAGCCTGCCGGTCGCCGGCTGGCAACAGTCCTTCGATGCGGTGAACACCACGCTCAACCTGCCGCCCGGCTGGCGTCTGTACGCAGCGTTCGGCGCCGACCATGCGCCGACCAGCTGGCTGGCGCAATGGAACCTGCTCGATCTGTTCCTGGTGTCGCTGGCGGCACTGATGGGCTACTGGCTGCTCGGCATCGGCGGTGCCGCACTGGTGCTGGGCTATCTGCTGCTGGGCTATCGCGAAACCGCAGCGCCGGTGATCAGCGTGATCGTGGTGCTGGGTCTGGGCTTGTTCCTGCGCGTACTGCCCGCTGGTCGGCTGGCGCGCGCGGTGTCGGTGTTGCGCGGCGCCAGCATTGTCGTGCTGGGCTTGCTCGCGTTGGGCTTTGCCTATTCCCAGCTGCGCCTGGCGATGTATCCGCAGCTCGAGCGCAGCGACGTGTCGCGCACGGAGTATGCCGATGCATTCGCGGCTCGCGGCCAGGTTGCCATGCAGGAACCGATGCCGATGGCCGCGCCCGCGTCGCCACCAGCAGAGGATGCGAGCGCACTGGATTCGGTCGCTGTCACCGGCTCGCGGATCACGCGCAATCAGAGGAGCGACTGGGCGCAGCAAACCAAAGCCAACGTAATGCAACGCTACGCCGGCAACGCGGTGATCCAGGCCGGCGGTGGCGAGCCCGGCTGGAACTGGAGCTCGCACCCGTTGTCGTGGTCGGGCCCGGTGCTCGCGCAGCAGCAGGTGGATCTGCTGCTCTCACCGCCGTGGCTGACACGTCTGTTGCGGGTGCTCGCAGTCGCGCTGCTGGCGCTGCTGCTGCTGCGCCTTGGGCGTTCGGCCATCGGCGGCTGGCGCACCGGCCCCGGCGTGGCGGTCGCCGCGGCAGGTCTGCTGCTGTGCGGGTCGGCAATCGCGCAGGCGCAGTCGTTTCCGCCGCAGGAGCTGCTCGATCAGCTGCGCGCGCGCACGCTGCAAGCGCCGGACTGCACGCCACGCTGCGGGCGAATCGCCAGCGCCAGCGTGATCGCCAGCGGCGATCGCATCCAGATCGCACTGGAAGCGCACGCGGCCGAGCGCGTCGCGCTGCCGCTGCCATTCGCCGCCGCGCAGCTGGCGCTGCAGAGTCTTCGCATCGACGGGCGTGCGGTCGAGGAGGTGCTGCGCCAGAACGAGAGCGAAGCCTGGGTGGTGATCGATCGTGGTGTGCATCGCATCGAGATGGATTTCGTGGCGGGCAGCGGCGGGCGTATCGATCTGCGCTTTCCGCAGGAGCCCGCGCGGGTGGAGTTCTCCGGCACCGATTGGGAGGCCGCCGGCGTGCGCGATGGCGCGCTGTTGACCGATACGCTGGAGCTGATCCGCCAGCGCAGTGGTGGCGCTGGCGAGAGCAGTTCGGGTGGACAGCAGTTCCCGCCTTTCGTGCTGGTCGAGCGCACGCTGGTGTTCGACCTCGAATGGCGGGTGGAGACCAGCGTCACTCGCATCGCACCCGAGCAGGGTGGATTGTCGGTGGTGTTGCCGCTGCTGCCGGGCGAGCGCGTGACCAGTGCCGGCTTCAAGGTCGTCGATGGCCGGATCACGGTGCCGTTGCAGGCTGGCGACGACGTGGTTGCGTGGTCCTCGCAGCTTGATCGCGCGGATGTGCTGACGCTGACCGCGCCCCCGCTGCAGGGCCATGCCGAGACCTGGCGCGTGCTCGCCAGTCCGACCTGGAACCTGCGTTTCGATGGTGTTCCCGCGGTCTATCCGCTCGATCCGAATCAATGGCAGCACGAGTTCCACCCCTTGCCGGGCGAGACGCTGGCGATCGCGGTGGTGCGTCCGGAGGCGGTGGCAGGCAGCACGCTGGCGATCGATTCGGTATTGCTCGATACCACGCTGGGGCAGCGCGCTGCCAATCATCGGCTGACGCTGGGTTTGCGCAGTACGCAGGGCGGCCAGCACACCATCGTGCTGCCGGCCGATGCCGAACTGTTGTCGGTCACGGTTGATGGCCAGCCGCGCAATGTGCGCGCCGATGCCGGCCAGATCGCGCTGCCGCTGCGGCCGGGTCGGCAAACCATCAGCGTGGCGTTCCGCACGCTGGGCGATCTGAGCAGCATCGCCAGTTCGCCGCAGGTCGCACTGGGCGCGCCATCGACCAATGTGCGCATCGGTATCGATCTGCCGATCGATCGCTGGCTGCTGTTCGCGCAGGGTCCCACCGTGGGCCCGGCCGTGCTGTATTGGCCGGCGCTGGCGGCCCTGCTGCTGGCAGCGGCGGGACTGTCGCGACTGCGGCGCACGCCGCTGCGCCTGCGCGACTGGCTGC